>JAGUVP010000323.1 GCA_020062805.1 Candidatus Bipolaricaulis sp. | reverse complement strand
CCTGCCCCCGGCGACCGTGTTCCCCGAAAGCTGGGACAAGCCCCAGACGGCTCCGCCGATGAACAGGCTCGCCAGCGAGCCCGCCAAGGCGAGCCACATCAGCCAGTTCAGAACGTTCTGCGCCAGATCGGCGCCGGGGAACCCGTTGTCGGGGGTGGCATCGACCTGCGCCAAGATCGAGCCGACACGTGCGAACACTTCCATTGCTGCCTCCTGCGGATGAGCTCCGATTCGAGGCGAGCTAGGGACGAGCACAGGGCTCACTTCGGACAGCCGCAGCGATGTCCTATAAGCGCCTGGTGAGGGGGTTCCCTCAGCACCCAATGGAATCGCTCCCACGCGTGCCCTACGCCCAAAGGTGCCGCTCCGAGTTGCCAACCGCTGCCCAGCCCGGCGGCTCGCGGTCCACGACCGGACCTGCGCCGGCCGACCGCCTCACAGCGAGGAACGAAAGCGACGAGGTCCAGTCCTTGGAGCCGCCCGGGGTAGCCCCGACGGCCCAACATGCGACGTCGCGCTCCCCATCGACCACGAACGGAAGGCCGCCACCAAGGACAGGAGAAGGCCAGACGCGCCTCCGCAGCAGCCAGACGGCCAGCAGGTCTCGACCCAGCGCGGATTGGGGTTCCGCGCGCACCCCCCCGAGCGTTGTCGCAGCGCAGTCCCTTCCACCGCACTCAGCTCCGTCATAGATCGCATCGGGGCCGATGAGGAGCGCGACCATGGAGGGAGCACGCTCAGCGCAACTTTGCCTGTTCAGGCTGCCGCTGACTCCCTGAGCGCCTTCACCACGTCGAAGAACTCGTCTAGGTCCGACTCGACAAAGATCGTCTCCGGTCCCTCTGGCGCGACAGCAGTGAACGGCGAGTCGTACACCCGAGCCGGCTCGATGGCGCCGTGCTCGGTGAGATAGTCGATCACCAGGTTGACGAAGGTGAGCTGATTTCGGCTGTATCGCTTGTCGTCCAGGAACTTCGCGAACGCTCGCTTCGCGGCCGCTCGTTCGAGGCCAACAAGCGAGCGGACGAAGAGTCCGAAGCTGCCGGCACGCTCTGATGCCTGGGCGAATGTTGCGTCGTCCCCGATGCCGGAAGCGACCAGGACGCGTTGCAGTTCTGCCATGTCAGCAGCGGTGATCTTCTCGCCGTTGCGTACTCTGGCCACGATCTCGTTGGCGAGGTTCTCGGCCAGGAATCGCTGGGTCTTCTTGCGGAACTGGGCGAACTCGGGGCTGCCGATGCTCGCACCGGTGCCGGGAAGCTCAATCTCGGAGGCTTCGCCGAGCGCGTCGGTGAAGTCGGAGTACAGCGGCGTCTTCCTGACTCGCTCGATCAGTTGGACGAGGCGCCGAAGCCGCCGGCGGGCGTCTTCGAGTATTGGGTAATTGATGTCGACCCACCATTCGTCGGCCTGGATGTCGATGATCAGCTCCATTTGCTCGGCGACCGCTGGGATGGCTGTGCCGAGGTCTTCGAGAGCGGAGGCGATGTCGATCACCCGCTTCCGCTGGCGCTCGAACGGCTCGTGCTGCAGCAGGCTCAGCTGAGCGTTGAGCACGAGAACGTCGAAGCGCTTGGCGTCCTCGTTCTCAGGGTCGAGCTGGTCGGGCAGCTTCGCTACCCGCTCGTTGAGGGCGGCCAGATCCTCGAGGCTGACCTCGTCCCACGCTTCGGAGGTGCGGAAGCGTTCGACAAGCTCTAGATGAGGACGCACGAGGAAGTTGTTCTCGTTCATGGAGGCGACGGTCTCGCGCAGGGTGCGAGCAATCTCGGCTCGCTCGTCGCCGAGGGCCTCGATGCCGTTGAGTGCTTGGAGCAGTTCGAGCCGCGTGCTGAACAAGATCTCGCTGAGGGGCTTGCCCCCGGTGGGTTCGGCCCTGCCGATATCCTGGCTGAAGTACTCCAGGTTCTGGCAGAAGTCGAAGACGTTGAACGCGGCCTTGTCGTCGCCCAGCCCGAACAGGTTCTCGCACAGCCGGGTGCCGCGGCCGAGCATCTGCCAGAACTTGGTCTTCGAGCGGACGAGCTTGAAGAAGACGAGGTTGACCACCTCAGGCACGTCGATGCCGGTATCGAGCATGTCGACCGAGATGGCGATGTGGGGGGCCTTGTACTTGTTGGAGAAGTCGTCGATCAGGGATTGGCCGTACCGGACCTGGTGGGTGATGACCCGGGCGAAGTTCCCGGCGTCGAGTGCCGGGTAGTTCGCGTCGAAGCGCTCCTTGATGTAGTCGGCGTGGCGCTGGTTCTTGGCGAAGATGATCGTCTTGCCCAGCCGATCGCCGCCGGCGACCTTGATGCCTTCGGTCATCAAGTGCTGGAGGACTCGATCGACGGTGTCCTCGTTGAACAACCACTTGTTGAGTTGGGCAGCGTTGACCTCGTCGGGCGGCTCGGCT
>JAGUVP010000166.1 GCA_020062805.1 Candidatus Bipolaricaulis sp. | reverse complement strand
CGCTCTTCCGATCTCGCGCGCGGGATGTTGCCGCAGGCATCCTCGTTGGGACAGAAGTCCACGTCGGCGAGGAGCGACGTCAGGTTGCGGTCGATCTCCTCCGGAAACGGGCGCAGCATGTTCCCTGAACGCAGGCCCGCCTCCAGGTGCACCACCCTGAACCCGAACAACTGCCCCAGCACAGCCCCCATCACGGTGGAGATCGTGTCCCCGTGAACGATCATCACGCGCCGCCGGGCGTCGAGCGAGCGCACGAAGGCGAACATCATCCAAAGGCCCCTGGCGAACGTCGTGAAGAACCAGGCGAACAGCGCATAAGGCTTCTGCGGGATCTCTCCGGTCGCGAGCTGCAGGTCGATCCGGTCGATGCCCGACATCTCCAGCACCTCTTCCTCGAGCGGGTAGTTCTGACCGGAAGCGATGATCAGCGGCTCGATGCCCTCGCGCTTGAAGCGGCTGATAACAGGCATGGTCTTGATCAGCTCAGCGTTAGTTCCAATAAAGAAAGCATAGACGCAGTCATTCATAAGACTAGTTAACCAGACGGGGTCAGGCACCGTCTACCGCAATCGTCTACCTCCGAGCACTCAGGCGGGTCTTAACCTTCCGGGAATGCGTTGTGGCGAACAGGGCAGGTTCCCTCGCTGTACCCCTCCGAGAACCCGGCACCCCGGTCAGCGGGATTTTCTGGCCAGGAGCACTATGAATATGCTGTGGATGGGGTCCGCCTGTGACAGCGCATCCGAGAGGCGCCCGTGGAACGGGAAGTACCCGCCCCCCCTCAGAGCGACGGGCTCGAGACCGTGAAGGGCTGCGAGCTCCTTCAGGCCCCGCGGCGCGAAGATCCTGAGGTGCTGCATGAAGACATCAGTGCCGGCTTCTCCCCTGTGCAGGGCGACGGGATTTCCGACACCTGAGGACAGAGCGCTGATGTTGGTGAGAGAGAACGTCTGCCAGCCGAGGACCGCTGCGAGCACGTTGTGCCAGCTCGATATGTTCTCGGTGGAAAGAGCGACAAACCCACCCGGCTTCAGGACGCGTCGGATCTCCTCCAGAAACGTATCGGTATCACAGAGGTGCTCGATTATCTGATTGGCGACAATGGCTTCGGCGCAGGCGTCCGGAAGGGGTACTCCCTCGTTCAGGTCAGAGCTCACGACCTCTATGCCGCGCCCGGCCGCCATGCGGCCGACCTCCTCGTCGATCTCGAGCCCAATGGTCCTCTGAAAGCCGCCAGCGGCGGCTACGCTCGACGTTATCACCCCGTCACCGCAGCCGAAGTCGACGAGGGTTCCGCCCACTCCTCTGACCAGCTCGCGGATGTTCTCCTGGTTGCGCTCGGTCGCCGTCTCCCACACACGCTCCGCCATCGCGGACAGCATCGCCTTCAACGTCACTCCTCTTCGTTCCGACCTGGCCGCAGATCAAGCGCGCCTTGCCAAAGCCACCACTCTCAAGTATACAGGTCTTGCGGGACGTGGTTCCCGGCACGCAGACGGGATTCCCGCGCCGATCCCGCACCCGGGGCCCTCAACTGACCCGCGTCCGGTTGACCGCCCTGTTCGCATCTGGGAAACGCTCCTTTGGGGGCCCCGGGTGACCCTGCGGCAGGCAACCGGGTCCGCATGGTGAAGCAGAGGAAGAGAGCTACTCGGAGGTCACATGTCAGAGAGCCGACTTGAAGCGCTGCGCGCCTCGATAGAGGATAACGCCCTCGACGCGCTCATAATCACGAGTCGTGAGAATATCCGGTATCTCAGTGGGTTCTCCGGCGACAGCGGCGTGGCTCTCGTCACATCCAGGCGTTCGGTGCTGGTGACGGATGCCCGCTTCCGGGAGCAGGCGCGTCACGAGGCCGCAAACTGGGAGATCGAGATCTACACGCGAGACCTGATGAAGGCCATCGCGGACCTGATCGGGGAAGCAGGGACAACCGGCCTCGAGGACTCCTCCACCATATCCTTCCAGTCGCGTGCGGCTAAAGCGATGGCCGATACCGCACTCAAACCCACGGAAGGACTTGTCGAAGCGCTGAGAATTCGCAAGGACGAAGGCGAGATCGCCAGAATCCGGACCGCGGTGGATTGCGCCGAGCGCGCCTGGTCTACCCTTCTGCCGATGCTGCAGCCCGGAGTCACCGAGCGCCAGATAGCTTCTTCACTTGATTTCAGGATGATGACCGCCGGTGCCGACGGCCCGGCGTTCGACACCGTGGTCGCCTCCGGGCCTAACTCGTCCATGCCTCACGCGGGGATAACCGACCGGCCCATATCCGGGGGGGACCTGGTCGTCATCGACTTTGGTGCGCGCAAGGACGGTTACTGCTGCGACATCACCCGCACCGTCGGCATCGGCGAGCTGGAGG
>JAGUVP010000042.1 GCA_020062805.1 Candidatus Bipolaricaulis sp. | reverse complement strand
CCCGGTGAGCAGGTGGTCGACA
Organism: Candidatus Bipolaricaulis sp.; assembly: GCA_020062805.1. Taxonomy (GTDB): domain Bacteria; phylum Bipolaricaulota; class Bipolaricaulia; order Bipolaricaulales; family Bipolaricaulaceae; genus Bipolaricaulis. Next base: position 2,374 of record JAGUVP010000042.1, on the reverse strand, counting down.
CCTTCGACCGGCCCGACGCGACACTCTTGGGGCAGGAGAGCAACGGTCGTCCGTGGGAGCCGTGGCGGGGCACGATCGGTGTCTCGGGCGCGGCGGCCGCCAAGACGGACGCGCTGCAGGGGCCGAGCGTTTCGGTCATCGACCCGGGGTTCACGTTCGGCACGATGGACCTCACGGTGCCGACGGGGGCATCCGAGGGTTTCGGCGTGCTGTTCCGGGCCCGTGATCGTGAGAACTACTACCTCCTCGCCGCCGATTCGACCGGGTACTACCGGGTGCACAAGATGCTCAACGGCCGCTTCATCGGGCTGCAGTTCAATGCGATACGCGCCAACGTGGCACCTGCCGACGGCGATCGGATCCGGATCGTGCTACGGCCTGATGATGGCTGGTTCGTGTCCGTGAACGGTGTACACATCCTCGACGGCGGAGACGTCGATCTGCTCGGGGAGTATCGGTTCGGGCTGAGTGTGGCCTCGCCATCGGTGCGCATCGATGACGTGCGCATCTCGCAGACGATCACCACCGGCATCATCACGCAGGAGCGGTTCGATCACCCGCAGGATTCGACGTTGGAGCTGCGGCACCCATCCTCGGGCACGCAGTACGTCTGGCTCGCCCCGAGCGGCTATTGGGTTGCGGATGGTGGCACAGGCCTGCTGGCGTCACCCGGCTACGGCATCGCCCGGCTGGAGACGGGCTCGCAGCTCGCCACTGTGTCGGCCACGATCCTGTCGGCCGGCGATGAGGCGTGGCTGGTGTTCCGCCATGCGGATGACGGGTCCTACCTACGTTTCGGGTACTCGCCGCTGTCCGATGGGCGCTACACGATCGAACGTGTCAACGCCGTCGGCGAGGTCGAGGCCATACCGGGCGGCGTTCTGGCCGCGGGCCGCCAGCGAGCAGCAGGGGATGCGCTGGAGATCCGTCAAGGGCTCGACGGATCGATCACAGGCTTCGTGAACGGTGAGGCTGTGGCGAGCGCTACCGATGCAATGCACAACGTCATGGGGACCGCGTACGGCATTGCCGGCGTGGAGGGCGCGAGGTTCGACGATGTCGTCATCGTTCCCAAGTGACGCGGCATCGCCCGACACCGGGCCGGGCGATGCCGTCGAGGGTTACATCTGCTTCTCCGCACAGGACTGGTGGTACTTCAATCGTGGCCACTCAGACTTTCAACTGATGCTCGAGGTCGCCGCGCGCAGGCCGGTGCTCCTGGTCAACAGCATCGGGATGCGCATGCCGACCCGCTCGCGCACCACCGAGCCGATGGCACGAATCAAGCGGAAGCTGCACAGCGTGTCCCGTGGGCTCCGGACGCCAGTCGAGGACAGACCCGACTTCCACGTGTTCACACCGGTGTTCCTGCCGATCTACGGTGAGGGCTGGCTGGTTGCCCTCAACCGCTTGGTGATCACGCTGCAGGTGCGAGCGGTGCAGCGGTGGCTGCGCCTCGGCCGTTGTGCAGTGGTGGTCACGCTGCCCACGTCCTGGCCGGTCGCCCGCCGCATCCGACGGGCCTGCACGATCGCCTACCGGTCAGACCGGTACTCCAGCCTGCCGGAGGCTGATGGGGCAATGGTGGCATCGCTCGAACGGGACCTGCTCTCCTCGGCCGACGTCGCCTGTTTCGCCAGTGTCGCCCTGCTGGCGGAGGAGTCGCAGCTCACGCGTCAACCGGTGCTGCTCTCACACGGAGTCGACCCCGAGCGCTTCCTGCCAGCCGCTGACCTCGCGATGCATCCCCTCCTTCGATCAATCCCTGGTCCGAGGGTGGGTTACGTCGGGATGATCGATGACTACACGGTGGACCTCGAGTTGCTCGGCGCTGTGGCTCGTGCTCTCCCGTCGGTACAGCTGGTGCTGGCAGGGCCGCACGACAGCGATCTTCGCCCACTGCTCGCTCTGCCCAACGTGCACCACATCGGGGTGCTGCCGTTCGAAGAGGTGCCTGCGGTGCTGGCGGGTCTTGATGTCGCGTTGCTGCCATGGCAGGACAACGAGTGGATCAAGCACTGCAACCCGATCAAGTTGAAGGAGTACCTGGCCGTCGGTTTGGCGACGGTGAGCACCGACTTCCCCGAGGTCCGGCGATTCGCCGACGTCGTGGACATCGCACCGGACCCCGACGGGTTCGTTGCCATGGTCGCCGACGCGCTCGTCACGGGTGGGCGAGGTGATCGGCAGCAGCGGCGTGCTGCTGCCGGCGCGGAATCGTGGTCGAACCAGGCCGAGCTGCTCATGGCGTTGTGCGAGCAGACAGTCCGGTCTGAGCTCGAAAAAGAGGAGTTGGCATGTGCGGTTTCATAGGTATCCGTCGCTTCGACGGGGCGCCGATCGATCTCCGCCAGTTGTCGGCTGTCGCAGAGCT
>JAGUVP010000084.1 GCA_020062805.1 Candidatus Bipolaricaulis sp. | reverse complement strand
GACGCTCTTCCGATCTCGGGGGCACGGTCTACCGCGTAGACTTCCGGCCATGCACATCGAGCGCCGCAACGCCCTGGCCTTTTTCGGCGAGGCGACCCTGTTCGGGGTGGGGATGGTCTTCGTCGGGTTCACCACGGTCCTTCCCCAGTTTGTGAACGAGCTCACGGGGAGCACGGTCCTCGTGGGGGTGGTGATCGCCCTCGCCGAGGCGGCGTGGCGGTTGCCCCAGCTCGCGGTGGCGTGGTGGCTGCTTCCTGCCCGGCGGAAGAAGCCCTGGCTTACCCGCGCCGGTCTCCTCTCCCGACCGGCGTACCTCGTCCTGGGAATCTCCCTCTGGCTGGGCGTGAGCGCGCGTCCAGGGCTTGCTCTGGCTGTCTTTCTCGCGCTCCACGGGCTCATGTTCTTGTTCCTTTCTGTGGACCACATGGTGTGGTGGGACGTGTTCGCCAAGGCCATCCCCTCTGCGCGTCGCGGCCGAGTCCTTGGGGCGAGCACGGTGGCGCGCGGTGTGCTCGCCGTGGGGGCGGGCGGGCTCATCGCCTGGCTCCTCAGGGAGGGGGGACCCGGGTTCCCCCACGCCTACGCGGCGATGTTCTCGCTGACGGGCATTCTGCACATCCTGTCGCTCGGGTCGTGGTGTTTCGTCGTCGAGCCCGAAGAGGAGCCTGTACCCAAACCGTCGCCACGGGCTTATCTGCAGCAGCTGATCGCCGTTCTCCGGGAGAACCGGACGTTCCGCTCGCTCCTCGTGGTTCGGATCGCCTCGGGGTTCGAGGGCCTTGCCCTGGGGTTCTACGTCTTGCTTGGGACGCAGGTGTTGGGGTTCTCGCCTGCGTACGTCGGCGTATTCGCCGCGGTGCAGACGGTGGGGGGCATCGCTGCAGGCCTGGGCCTCGGTTTGCTGAGCGAGCGGGCGGGGATCCACCGCGTGATTCAGGTCGCCACCGCCGCCAGCGCGTCCGCCCCTGTGGTGGCGCTTCTGTTCCTGGTGACCGGGCTAGATGCGCATCACCTGTTCGCGTTTTTCTACTCGTGGGTGTTCGCGGCGATCGGGTTGTCCCTCAGCGCCAACTTCATCGGGTTCGCCAACGGTGCGGTCGAACTCGCCCCGCCCGGCCAGCGGGGCATGTACATCGGTCTGTTCAGCACGTTGAGCGGACTTGCGGTCATCCCCCCCGTCCTCGGCGGTTGGATCCTCGCCCGTTCCTCCTACGAAGTCCTTCTCGCCCTCACCGCATGCCTGGCTTTGCTGGGACACGCGCTCAGCTGGCGCCTGGATCCGATCGGAGGTCACGCCTCTCCCCCGGTGCGTCCTGGCCCCACCTCGCCGCTGTAGCGATCCGCTGGCAGGATGCGCTGCGACACGACGCCTTCTCCCCCAATGGGGAGAGAGGAGAAGGAGAGGGGCCTCCATGATCGTGTAGCGTCGGACCCTGTGTCCGACGGCCGTTTCATGCAAGGGCGCAGAGGTATTTGGGTCTAGAAGTGAATCTGGATGTGGGTTCATCCGAAGATCGCCCTGGGATTCCTCGGCGACCTACTCCGGGTCAGGGAAGGCGCTCTCGACCGTGAACCCCATGTGCTCGTACAGATGCACCACGGGCAGGGAGTCGGTGAACGCGTCCACCTTGACCGCCGCGAGCCCCAAGCCCCGCAGGTAGGGCGCAGGCAGCGTGTACGAGGGCCGAGGCGACTCCGGTTCGGCGATGCTCGGGCAAGACCGCGACGACGCTGATGTACCCGAACGCGTCGCGGGAGAACGAGACGCAGAAGCCGACAGCATGACCGGTGTCGGCATTCCGGGCCACGAACACGCCGTGCGGGTCGAACCGCTCGAATCGGTCCCATTCCTCGGGCCATCGCGCGTCGCCGAACGCCGCTCCGTAGAGCGAGCGGATAACCTCGTGGTGGTCCTCGCGCCGGTAGCCGGGCGATGACGACGTGATCCGGTGGCCGGGCGTCGCGGCACCCGCCGTGCAACACCATTCGATGAAGGGTTCGGGGCATCACTCTCTCCGGAAGCGATGCGAGCGTAGGGGATCCGTCGTGGTCCGTCAACGCCGGTATTCCAGGGATGGTCGTTGGTGTTCCCACCGGCCATGGTCGGGGGAAGACGGGCCGACAAGAAGCCGCCGCCGGCCGGTCCCGGTTCCTGCGGCCGGGCCGGGCGGGTCGTACCGGTGTACGATCGCCATGCATGAGACGACTGCGGTCATCTCCGAACTGGTTCTTCGCCGCTCTCGGGCGGGCGATGCTTTCGGGTTGCCTCGTTCTGGGTTCGATGGGCGTGGTGTGCGGTGCAGAGCTTGCCTCCAGCGCGCGGGTGGATGCAGGAGTCTGTCACGGCGGCATGTGCGCTGTGCTCGCAGAGCGCATCGTGCTCTACGGCTCCGCCTACGGTGCCGCGGGTCTGCCCGTGGAGGTGCGCTACCCCGGCTTTCCGGGAGGGGCGGTGGCCGACGGCGTGTTCCCGCTCCTCGTGTTCGGGCACGGCTACCGACAGTCGTACGCCGACTACGCTTACATCTGGGAGGCCCTCGTTCCGCACGGGTACATCATCGCCTTCCCCGACAAGCTCTCGGCGAGCGTGACGATCAACATCGATGCCTACGCCCGCGATCTCCTATTCGTCGCGGACAAGATGCACGCCCTGGCGGG
>JAGUVP010000183.1 GCA_020062805.1 Candidatus Bipolaricaulis sp. | reverse complement strand
CGAGCTCGCCGGGTTGTTCGTGCAGAACGGGCCGAACCCTCTGTTCCTCCCCGGTGTCGGCCATTCGTGGTTCGACGGCGACGGGATGGTGCACGGTGTGGAGCTTCGCAACGGCGTCGCCTCCTACCGCAACCGCTTCGTCGCCACCCCGGGGTTGGCCGAGGACCGTGCCGCCGGGGCTGCGACCTACGTCGGCTCGTTGGCCGGGCCCGGGTCGGGTCGCCGCCACAAGAACGTGTCGAACACCGATGTGGTGTTCCACGCCGGACGGCTGCTGTCCTTGTGGTGGGAAGGTGGGCTGCCCTATGAGCTCACGTTGCCCGGTCTCGACACGATCGGACCGTGCGACTTCGGTGGGACCTTGACCCTCGGGATGACCTCGCACGTCAAGGTCGATCACCGCACCGGTGAGCTGTTCTTCTTCGATTGGGCCACCCGTGCGCCGTTCCTCCAGGTCGGTGTCATCGGCGCAGACGGCACGCTCACCGGGTCGCGGCCGGTGGAGCTTCCCGGCCCCGGGGTGCAGCACGACATCGCTTTGACCGACCGGTACGTCTTGGTGTTCGACCTGTCGATGTCCCTCGACCCGGCCCGCCGCAGCGATCCGACAATCGGGTTCCGCTTCGACGACGAGCTCCCCTCCCGGATCGGGCTGGTCGATCGGGCCTTGGCCGGCAACACGCCGGTCCGCTGGTTCGAGATCGCACCGTGTTGGATCTGGCACACCTTGTGTGCGTGGGACGACGGCGAGGAGGTCGTGCTGTGGGGCGCCCGCATCGGCTCCCCGACCCGCGTCGACAAACACGGGCGCAGTCACGAAGACCTGCCGATGGTCGACGACGAGTACCGCTTCGACTCCCATCCCCACGAATGGCGGCTCCACCTCGGCACGGGCAACGTGCGCGAACGCCAACTCGACGACGCCCTCGTCGAGTTCCCTCGGGTCGACGATCGGCGCATCTGCTCCGGGGCGCGCTACGGCTACTTCGCCGAGCTCGGCGCAACCCACCGCACCTTGAAGGCCGAGGCGCTGCTGAAGTACGACCTGATCAGCGGGGCGCGTCACCGGGTCGCCTTGCCGGCCGGCTGGTTTGCCAACGAGCCGTGCTTCGCGCCGCGCAACGACGATTCCACTGAGGACGATGGTTGGATCCTCAGTTTCGTCACCGATGCGGCGACCGGTTCCGCCGAGCTCTGGGTGCTCGACGCCTCGACGTTCGACCCCGAGCCGGTCGCTCGTGTCGCGCTGCCCCAACGGAAGCCGTTGGGCTTCCACACGCGGTGGGTTCCAGGCCGCCGGCCCGGCTGAACCCTCCGGCCCACCGAAGGCACCACTCCACTGCGAGGCCCCTATGTCACAACGAGTTCCCTACGGTGATGCGCGCTTCCGTGAAGCGTTCGGTGAGGCCTGGTCGTCCGCCGACGAGGCCTACTGGCGAACGTTCTTCACTCCGGAGGCGCTGTACATCGAGGGCGGAACCCAGACGGAGTACCGGGGCATCGACCAGGCGGCGCGCTTCTTCCGCTTCATGTACTCCTTCGCCGAGGACAGCCGCATCGAGTTCGTCAACCTCTACGGCGATGCCCATGGTTTCGGTGCGGAGTGGATCTGGCGCGGGATCGCGCACGGTCCGCTGCTCGTGGACGGCGTGGTGCACCCGCCGACGAACCGGCCCTTCTCCGTCGACGGTGCAGCCATCTGCCGGGTCGACGACGCGGGCCTGGTCACCTACCAGAAGGACTACTACAGCATGCGCACGCTGATGAAGCAGATCGGACTGCTGTAACCCCGTGGCATCGATCGACCCTCTCGCTGTGTGCGGCGACCACGAGTTGGTGCCGCCGGACACCATCGAGCAGGTGACCCCGACCTGGCTGACCCGGCAGCTCCGCGCCGCAGGCTACGAGGCGAGCGTGCGGTCGTTCACCGCGCACCCGGTCGGTGCCGGGATGATGGCGCTGACCTATCGGATCGTGCCCACCTACCTCGAGCCCACGCACGGCCCCGGTTCCGTGACCATCAAGCTCACAGCCCCAGGACGAATCAGCCGCAAGACCGCACGGATCGGCTACGGGCTGCGGGGCGTCCAGGCTTCTACGCCCAGGAGGCGATCTTCTATGCCGGCTTTGCGGCAAGGTTGGCGGTGCGGGTGCCAAGGCCGTACTTCGCCTGGGTGTCCGAGGAGGGCGACCGGTTCGCCCTGCTCCTCGAGGACATCACGCCGGCCACACCGGGCAACGACCTCACCGGCTGCAGCGTGCAAGAAGCCGCAGCAGCGTTGCGCAACCTCGCCGCGCTCCACGCCGCGATGTGGGACAGCCCGGACTTCGAACGCAGCGGTTTCCTGCAACGGTTCGGGCCACAGGACGCTGCGGTGTACCAACGATCGATCGACGCCACGGTG
>JAGUVP010000326.1 GCA_020062805.1 Candidatus Bipolaricaulis sp. | reverse complement strand
GGGCGCCACGATCGGGGGGGACGCCAGGTTCCGGGGTGTCATGATCGCGTGGCACGCCTTATTCGTGGACGCCAAGATTGAGGGGAGCGCCGAATTCTGGAACGTCACGATCGGGGAGGACGCCAAGTTCAAGATCGTCTTCAAGGGGGTCGCCAGCTTCGAGGGCGTCACGATCGGGGGGGACGCCAGGTTCGCGGAGGTCAAGACCGCGAAGAACGTCAGCTTCGAGGGTGTCAAAATCGGGGGAAGCGCCGAATTCTGGAACGTCACGATCGGGGAGGACGCCAATTTCCGGTGCGCCGAGATCGGGGGGGTCGCCAGCTTCGAGGGCGTCACGATCAAGGGACCTGTGGACTTCGCCTTCGCCGATGCTGATGGTCTATCGCTTGGGAAGGGCAAGCCCACCACCATACCGACGTTCCGGTGGTCTGAGCGCGGGCTGGCGAACCGTTGCGGGATCACGCTCCGTGACCTGGCGACGGCGCCCGAGTTCTGGCGGTTCGCCCAGCGCATGTTCGAGAAGGAGGGGGAACGCGAGAGGGCAGACGCCGCGTTCTACTTCAGCCGGCTCACGCGCCTGTCCCCATGGCGGGTCAAGCGGGAGGGGACATGGAAGCAGCAGGCGGTCCAGATCCTAAGGCGGATCGGGATGCTTCCGGGCTGGCTAGCTGACTGCCTGTTCCTCAGGTGGCCGATCGGCTACGGGGCGAGCCTGCCCCGGACGATCGCGAGCTGGTTCGTCGTCCTCGGGGGGTTCACGATCGTGTATGCCACGGTTCCGGGGGCTCTCGACGGGCCGAGGGCTGCTCTATGGAGCGGGGCGAACTGGGCAATGGCCCTCTATTCGAGCGTGTCGGTCTTCGTGACGCTGGGCATGGGAGCAGTACAGCAGACATGCCCTCTCGGTCAGACGCTGATCGCGGTGGAAGGGGTCCTGGGGGCTCTGCTCATGGCGCTTACCGTGGCGGTGGTGACGAGGAAGTTCATGCGGTAGGGCAGGCGGCGTCTCTGGGAGGTAGCGGAGCAACGCGCTGACCCGCCCGCTGCCGGCCCGCTCCGATGCCCCCCCCGTGACACCCGCCCCATAATGCGGATGTCGGGGTTGTGAAAACCACGTCGAACGCCCCGACAGATCATCGTAGCTGCGACGGGGCCAACCACAGGCCCCGTCGCGATTCATGGCAAGGTCCCCAGCCGCTGCGTCAGCCCGGGTCGGCTTCATGTCATCCGTGGACCAGCCTTCGGGGAACACGGCAGTGGATGGTGTTGGTGTCCATGAGATGCGAGATCGGGGATTGGGCAGTCTGAGACTTGCGCGGGATCTAGAACGTCCATATCTCGCCTTTCTCGAGCAACTCATTGACTGGAAGGTTGGCACGGCGGACGGCGGGATGATTTGCCAGTAGGAGGCGGAGCGTCCGCACTCCGTCATAGGCCCGTATGATCAGCTCGCGCTGGTCCTGAAAGTAGCGCTGGTCGAACTCATCGGTCTGTATCCGGTGTGCTCTAGGTGCGCGCATCTTCCGTACCTCCTTGAAGATTGCGACCATCGAGTCAAGGGGAGCCGGGTCGGCAACCCGGAACTTCGACTTGACCCAGTCTTCGAGCATAGCGAGGGTTCCCCTCTCCACAGGGACTACCCTGTTGCCGCGGCGCTGTTCCTGGGTATCTGGCACTTCGTTCTGGAAGAATGACTTGTCAATGTTGTCGGCGATCAGCTTGTCGAGTGTGTGTACGAACTCTTCGAACTCGGCCAACGTGGGCCTTATCAAGAGGAAGAAGCTCCTCGGCCGAGTACGGTCGTCGTGCGTCTGTCGGAACAGGTGGGGTCGGCCCATCGCCGTGCACATACGGTTTACGAGATCCTGTTCCATAAGAAAGGCGCTCAGGATGGGAAGACGCGTCCCCCAGTCGGCGAGAATGCTAGTTCGGTAGTAGTCAGGATGGAGGGTGTAGTCTCCGTCCAGTTGGCTGACCCTCCAGCGCTGCTGGTGTTCAGGGGAAAGGTCGTGTAGGTTTCGGAGGAAGACTGCCACAGCGCGGTTCATCTGGGTGTCGTAGCAGAAACCGAATGTCTGAAGAGAGCACTTGTCGCGATCGAGCGTCTCCTGCGATTCGAAGTACTCGTCGTGGATGCTAATTGAGCCCTGGATATCGTCATGCTCGTAGGAGTACCGCGGATCGTTCCGGTAATACTCGAGAACTGCCAAGTCGAAAGCTCGGAAGGCGAGTTGGGGTTCTCCTAGGGCCAGTTCAAGAGTGTACGGCATGTCCGCGTAGTCGGATCGAGGGACGATCGCCTCGAGATGCTTCCTCGTAGGGTACGCGCATGCGTGCTGTGCAAGAGGCGAAGAGAGTTTCTCCAGGACTGCGTCAGGTGGTTCGTCTGGGAAGGCTTTGATGTGAGGATTCGGATGGGCGTCACCGAACACAAGAGTGACCGCGCCAGCACGCACTAGCTGGCGAAGGGCACCGGAAACGTGGTCCTGGGTGATAGCACAGCGCGATTGTAGGGCGGTGACGGGGACACCATTGAAGTCATCCGATCCCCGGTAGAACGAGGTAATCGCGTCAAGTACGCGCTGCAGCGTTGCGTGGTCCATGATCTTGACACCTAGGCGGCACCATTGTTAGACGCTCATGATAACCCTTCTGACCGGTAATGCAGCAGGCGGGTCTCTTGTGACCTGCCCTCCCCTGAACCAGGTCCAAGTCGAGAGCTGGGATCTGGGTCAAAGGAGAGCAGGAGTTCCGATGAAGCGCTGAGGGCCAGAGAGAATCACCGCAAAGCTTTGTCAGGCCAAGATGCTGACCTAGGGGCGGAACCGGGAGTGCAGCGCCGAACACCCCCACAGCGCTCTAGGCTACTTGTCACCTACATCTGAGGCGTTGGCGCTCCCGGGTCTGACGTGCTCCCCGAGAACTGGTCCCCGGATAAGGTGAATCCTAACCTTGGCTGACGTAACGAAGGAGGTACACGATGCGGCAGTCGAGGTTCACCGAGACCGAGATCGTCTACGCCGTGAAACAGATCGAGCTTGGGGTTCCGGTGCGGGAGATCGCCCGCAAGTACGGGGTGAGCGAGAAGACGGTCTACGTGTGGCGGAGGAAGTACGACGGGCTGAGCCTAAGTGAGCTTCGGCGCCTGAAGGAGCTGGAGCGTGAGAACAGCCAGCTGAAGAAACTGGTGGGCGGAGCTCAGCCTTGACAAGGAGATCCTTCACGATGTCCTACGAAAAAAGCTATGAAGCCTGCACGCAAGCGGGAGCTGCTCGCGGAGGTTCGGGAAGACTACGGGATCTCCGAGCGCAGAGCGTGCAGGCTGGTGATGGTACACCGCTCGACGTGCCGGTACGCCTCCCGCAAGAAGGATGACCGGGCACTGCGTCTGAAACTAAAGGAGATCGCGTACGCGCGCCCCAGGTACGGGTACCGCCGGCTGACGATCCTCCTGAAGAGGGAAGGATGGCCGGTGAACCACAAGCGCGTTCACCGGATCTACCGCGAAGAGGGGCTGATGGTGCGCACGAAGATGTGCAAGAAGCGGGCCGCACAGTGGCGTCTGAGACCACTGCCTGCCCTGTGTGTCGGGGAGAGGTGGAGCATCGACTTCATGGCAGATCAGCTTGCCGACGGGCGGCGGTTCCGGGTGTTCACCGCCATCGACAACGTGAGCCGGGAGTGCGTCGCAATCGAGGTGGGAGTGAGCCTACCTGCAGGGGTGGTCACCGAGGCGCTGGACCGGGCGATCCGTGCTCGATGCAAGCCGCAGACGATCACTCTGGACAACGGGACCGAGTTCACCTCGAACCACTTCGACCGTTGGGCGTACGGGCACGGGATCGGGCTCGACTTCATCAGCCAAGGCCGTCCTGTGGAGAACAGCCTGATCGAGAGCTTCAACGGAAGACTGAGGGACGAGTGCCTGAACCTGCACTGGCTTGAGAGCTTGGCCGAGGCAAGGGCAGTGATCGAGGGATGGCGGCGTGAGTACAATGAAACGCGACCGCACTCCAGCTTGGGCAACCGGGCACCTGCGCGCTACATCGCAGAACTGCTCGGTGTTGCGATTGTGTAGTGAAGCCGATGAGCCGAGGTTTGGACCTTATCGGTGGACCGAAGACGGGGGCACCCGCATCCATGTCGATTCTGACATTATGTCCGGACCGATTTCTGGGGTGAAGGTCATCGTCTCGTGACCCGCGGGCGGCGGAGACACCCCCAGTCGCGCGCGACCGGGGGTGAGGTTCCCCTCTCATCCTCTTTGTCGACCATACCTTCGCTGACCGCTCTCGGTGACGACGATCTCCTGGCGCACCAAGAGAGAGGGCTTGACGGTTTCGGAGAAGCGCGGTAGAGTGGATATCATGACAATATCGCGAGGAGACTGCCTGTGGATGATAGGATCATAGCCAGATTGAGACAGGAGATCCTTGAGCTTGACTACAGCCCAGGCGAGCTTCTCAATGTGCGAAGAATAGCTGAGGCCCTCTCGGTAAGCGCCACGCCCGTACGAGAGGCACTGATTGTGCTTGAGGCGGAAGGCCTGGTTCGTAGGGAGCCCGGGAGTCACGTGCGCGTTTCCGAGGTGAGCCTCGAGGATGTTCGAAACATCATGGAGGTACGGTTCCTGATGAGCTTCCATACTGCATCCCTTGTGGCGCAGCGGATCACGGCAGATGAAATTGCCCAATTGCACGAGTTGGTGGGCAAGATGAGATCGGAGACCGACCAAAGAGAACTAGCTCGATTAGATGCTTCGATCCACGACCTCATCAGCCGGTCCACAAGAAACAAAGCATTGGTGAAGGTTGAGGAGACCCTCCGGAACCAGGTTGTTCGGCTGTGGGCTATCGTCGGAAGAGACGACAGCTACTGGCGGAAAGTCGTGGAGGGCTGGGAGAGGCTCGTCGAAGCTCTGCGCCAGCGGGATGTGGAGACCTGCAGGAAGATGCTGCAACTGCACCTTCACCTGTTTAGCGAGCAGCTGGCGCAGACAATCACCAGAAGTGAGTACGCCTTGAAGGAGGTGACATAGCGAAGCCAGGGAATCGTAAGACCCGTTGGGACTCAGACAAGGGGAGTCCGTGTGTCCCTGACGCTGGATGCAGATCCCGCGTGTGTGGATGAAGTAGGCATCGCATCAGGGAGGTGTAGCGTCTGGGAATGTAGTTCTTCATAGTGAAAGGAGGCAGATGTGAGTTGGCGAAGAAGCAGGCAGACGGTTTCTGCGAGCAGGTTGCTGGTTTCGACCCTATGTCTTGTTGCGGCATCCTGCGTTTGGGCTAGTGCAGCCGCGAGTCAAGCAGTAGGCCTGGCCGAAGAACAGGTGCTCAGAATCGCCCTGGACACAAGCGACAAGGGGCGCTTGGACCCGCATGTCGGCGTCTCGGCGAACGAGCGCGCGGTGATCTCGTACATGTTCAGTGCCCTCGTCCGCTACAAGCCTGGAGATATGACTGTGTTTGAACCTGATCTTGCTGAGTCAGTTCCGGAGCCTGAGCTGCGTGACGGCAGACAGGTCTGGGTGTTCCAGCTGCGACAGGGCGTCAGGACTCATCCATTCCCGGGGTATCCGGACGGCTACGAGCTGACGGCAGAGGACGTGGTCTACTCTTTCAAGAGGGTAGCAGATGCGAAGCGATCTAGCTTCGCCGGTTCGTACAAGGGTATGAACGTTGATGCCTCCGGGGAGTACACAGTGGTGTTCACCCTGGAAGAGGCTCTCTCTCCTTCGCTGTTCCTCCCTCTTGTAGTCAACTTCGGCGGTGGATTTGTCGTGCCCCGGAAGGCCGTAGAAGCTCTGGGAGACGAAGGCTTCGGCGCGCACCCCGTTGGCACCGGCCCGTTCATTTACGCGGACTACGTGCCCTTGACCAGGGTAGTTCTGTCCGGATTCAGCGCCTACTTCAGGGGAAAGCCTGTTCTCGACCGAGTTGAGGTCTACTACATCCCTGACGTAAGTGCGCGCGAACTGGCGCTGCTTAGTGGAGCGGTGCACGCGATTGCAGGTGTGCGCGAGGAAGTGTGGGTCGAATCGATGGAGGCAAAGCCAGGGATCAAGGCAGTCGCGTTCGGCCCGGGATCAATATGCCCTCTCTACATCAACCGGACAGTTCCGCCTCTTGACTCGCTGGGAGTCAGGCGTGCTATCTTCTACGCCCTTGACCGCGACGACATTGTTGGCATCTTCGGAGAAGGAGTGGCTGAGCCCACCTACTCCATACTTCCCACCGGCTACATGCCCGGCGCACTGACCCTACAGGACCTCGAGGAGGCCGGCTACACCTGGCAATACCAGCAGGACCTCCAGGAAGCCCGCCGGCTGTTGGTCGCAGCAGGGTACCCCAGCGGATTCACGTTGCGTGTGTTCGCTAGTGAACGTGCCGACTATCAGCTGCTGTACCAATGGGTTGAGAGGGCGTTGGCCCCTATTGGGGTGAAGCTCGACATAACTCTGGTCGACCACACGACATTCCACGCGAAGTACAGGGCGAACGAGAACCCCTTCGTCTTCCTTGTAACAGCCCGGGCGAACTCCGACATCTACCTCACGACACATTTCCACTCCGCCTCCCGCGTTGTTGTGGGGGCATCGCCGAACCTCAACTTCACTCAGTACACTTCCGTGGACGCTTACATTGAACAAGCAAGGATCGAAACCGATCCGGTGAGCCAGGCCGAGTTCTGGAAACTGGCCTGTCTTCAGATCGCGGAGGATGCCGTTGCTTACCCGACATTCGTGCTGAAGCCCACATACGCCTACTGGGAGTACCTGGACTGGGGGTACGAGGTCAGGTCATTCATGAACACGGCAATGGACATCACCGAGCAGACCAGACTGATGGATCACTAGGAGGGGTGTGGGGGCGGGGTTCAGCGTAGCAGCGGGGCCACGCCCCCCCTCACCCTTTGGAGGATAACGCAGGCAACATCGGCACGCCCCCAGCATGATTGGGGCAAGGAGCGGGAGCGATAGTGAGCAGAGCAGAGCGAAGCACGTCGCGCGACCACATGCAACCAGCGTCAGCCGATGGGCCGCAAGCTCTATTCCCGACAGCAGAAGCCCGCAATTGTCGAGAGGCAGCAGGGGAGTGCTGTCGAGAACGCAACAGGGACAACGAGATGCAGTGTCTCCGAGGTTCGTCCGGGTGGTGTTCTTGCGAGCATACATAGCCAGGAGACTGATACAGGCACTGCCAACGGCGCTGCTGGTGGTTACGCTCGCCTTCGTGTTCGCCAGGATCATCCCCGGTGATCCTGCGGTGGCTGCGCTCGGGGTGTACGCCAGCGCAGAAGCTGTGCAGAGCCTCCGCGCACGGATGGGACTTGATGCGCCTCTGTGGGCTCAGTATGGCAGGTACCTTGCAGATCTGCTTCGATGTGACTTGGGCAGGTCCTTGGTCTCGGGTTATCCGGTCGTGAATCAGCTCGCCGTCGCTCTCCCTCACACCCTTCTACTAACCATCCTAGGGATGATCGGAGGGGTCTTCTTGGGCCTGCTCCTGGGAGTAACCGCGGCCCTATCCCGCAATCGTCTCTGGGACTACGTTGCCAGAGCCATCTCGTTTGTTGGAATCTCTGTTCCGGCCTTCTACCTTGGACTGCTGCTGATGCTGGCCTTCTCGATCGCCCTCCGCCTCTTCCCCACCATGGGCGCCGGCGACTGGGCGCTCCCTGCGACGGTAGCATCCCATCTGGCTCTGCCCGCGCTGACCCTTGCTCTGATAGTGGCGGGTTACACAACCCGGTTGAGTCGCTCCGTTCTGCTTGACGTATTGGGCGAGGACTACGTCCGGACCGCTCACGCCAAGGGCCTGTCGAGACGGGTGGTCATCCTGAGACACGCGATGCGAAACACCCTCATCCCGGTGATATCTCTAGTGGGCATGTACTTCGCCACCCTTGTAGGCTCCTCCGTTATGGTGGAGATCGTCTTCTCCAGGCCTGGAGTGGGAAGGCTGCTGGTAGGAGCCATCATGCAGCGCGATTACATTATGCTCCAGTCAGTGATGGTGGTCTACGCCCTGTTCATCATCGTCGTCAATCTTCTGACAGATATCAGCTATGGCTTCGTCGATCCTAGGATCAGGTATGAGTGAGCAGCGGAGGCGATGGCGGGCATTGGTGCGAAATCGGACTGCGCTGGTGGGTGCGGTGCTGTCACTCCTGATAGTGGTGGTCGCGGCCGCCTCACCGCTCATGCTTCTGCACGATCCGTTGGCCATCAATGGGCGCAATGCATTCGTTAAGCCCGGGGACTCACGATTCCCCCTCGGCACTGACAGACTCGGCAGGGACCTGTTGTCGCGGTTGCTTCTTGGGTCGAGGGTATCAGTCCTCGTTGGTCTGGCGGCGCCGGCAATAGGTCTCATCGTTGGGTCGCTTCTTGGAATGGTGGCGGGGCTCTACAGAGGAACCATCCTGGAGACGCTTCTCATGCGGCTCGTTGACAGCCTGCTTACGTTTCCGGGTCTGATCGTCGGTCTTGTGGTAGTGGGGGTTGTAGGTGGGAACCTCCCGAACCTGATCTTCGCCATCGGACTAGTGCTTGTCCCGAGATTCGCGCGCCTCGCATACGGATGCACCCTAACAGTCAGAGAGAGCGAGTATGTCGCTGCGGCAAGAAGCATGGGGGCTGGTCCCTGGCGAGTGCTCAGCAGGCACATATGGCCCAACATAAGGGCCAATATCCTCGCGATGGCACTCATGTGGGTAGCGGTGGCGATCAACACCGAGGCCAGTCTGTCGTTCATTGGGCTCGGGATCGCGCCACCCACGCCAACCTGGGGCAACATAACCCGAGAGGGCATGAGCTACTTCTCGAGAGCGCCGTGGATCAGCGCTTTCGCCGGGCTCGCGATCCTGCTCACCAATTTCGCCTTCAGCATGTTTGGAGACGGACTGCGTGACATCACCGACCCGAAAACAGTCCGCGAGTAGGAGCCGAAGTGACGAGCGAGTCACGGCGAACACACGAGCCCGGCGAAGGAATCCCCCGGAACACACAGGGTGCCGGAGAGGCAGCACAGAGCACCGGCGTGCCCTGTGTGTATGTGTCAGAGCTACGCAGGTTGCCGTGGTCATGGTGGGCGGGTGCCGGGGGTGTCTCCGGGGATCGCGCAGAGAGCGCATCAGGGGCAACGAGCGCGACGAGTTCTGGCGAGATGTACACCCTCGATCTGGAACGGAGAGGCATGGTTCCGAGGGCCGCGAGGCCATCGGCATCCAATACGAGCCGAGGTGATCATGACTGACTCACGAGTCGATTTCAACGAGATCCACTGGAGGATGAGGCCGAGATCTGGAGTGACGCGAGATCTCGCCAGGAACGTCTCGCGCTTCGAGTATGGCGATATTCCTCCCACCGTAATCGTTCTGGCTAAGAGAGTCCTCCTTGATGCTATAGGTTGCATGCTGGCCGGATCGTTGAGGGAGGCTAGTCGGAAACTCTTGAGGTTTGTCAGAGGGCAAGGAGGGGTGCGCGAGTGCGCAGTAGTGCAGTACGGAGACCGGACCAATCGGTATAACGCTTCCCTCCTCAACGGAGCCTTCTGCGGCGGGTGGGGGCTGGAAGACACGACTGAGCGCGCGGTGAGCTGTGGGAATACAGTGGTCCCGGCGGCACTCGCGGTCGCTGAGAAGGAGATGAGAGAAGGCAACAGGGTCCTCACCGCCGTGGCACTAGGGTGCGAGACAGTACATCGGATAGCGGCGGCTGCGACTTGCATCCCGACAACGAGGCCGCTGCACCCAGTTGCCACCTTTGGCCCATTCGGTGCGGCCGTGGCCTCGGGGAAGCTCCTCGGCTTCCAGGAGAGCGATATGGAGAATACGCTGTCTCTCTGCCCGGACCAAGCTGCAGGCACCCTTCAGGCCGCAGGCTCGGGTACCGACTTGGAGACCGTGCAGGGGGGGGTCGCGAGCTCGTATGGAGTCAGGTGTGCCTACCTGGCGGGAGAGGGCCTGTCAGGGGCCAGACAGATACTTGAGGGGAACATGGGTTTCTTCCAGTGCGTGTGTGGGCTGGACAGTGACAGATGCACCGCTCTCTACGATGTGGAAGCTGTGAACAGGGACTTCGGGCGTCAGTGGCTAATGGAGAACATCACGTTTCGAGTACATCCGGTAGGCTTCGCCCAACTGAGACTGATAGAAGCGGTTGCGCTGCTCAGGGAGCGGGAGGGAATCAGCGCCGAGGACGTAAGGAAGTGTGTCGTCTCCTCGCGGTCACCTCTCAGGTACCATGCGCGTGCAGCCAAGGGAGCGTCTGCGAAGACGAGCACGCTCCTCAATAGGGCGTCGACAGCCTGGGACCTTGGTATGACGATGGTGGTTGGGGGCAACCGCCTGGCGGACTACCGAGCGAATGTTCCTCCACATGGGCGGAGCAAAGAGATCGCTGCCTTCGGAGCCAAGGTAGCGATTGACGAGGACCGTGGATTGGAGGATGGCTTGCCCCTCGGCAGCGTGCGACTGGAGCTTAAGGACGGTCGTGCTGTCGAAGCTGAGGTGGCGTGGCCAAAGGGAGACAACCTCCGCAACCCGCTCACACAAGACGAACTGCTTGACAAGTTCAGAGAGCAGGCCAGCCTCTCTCATGTGACTGAGAGGAATCAGGAGAGAGTGATCAGTATCGTCGATGAGATGGAGGATGTCGATGATCTCAGCGAGCTGATGACGATTCTCTGTAATGGGGGCATGAACAGATGAATGAGACCAGGCAACTAGCACGGTGGCTTGCCGACCTCCGGTACGATGATCTGCCAAAGAATGTCGTGGACCTCACAAAGCGGATCATCCTCGACGACCTAGGATGCATGATCGGAGGAGCCCTTCAGCTCGGAAACAAGTGCGTGTTACGCGATGTGCTCGGGTCCGGTGAATGCCCAGACTGCACCGTTGCGTACTACGGGCATCGAACCAGTGCCCCAACCGCAGCTCTGGTCAATGGCGCCTTCATAGCGGGTTGGGACTACGACTCGATGGCACAAGGTGGGGGCTACCACATGGGGTCTCAGACTGCTGCGCTGCTGGCGCTCGCGGAGAGGCAGCTTGTTGACGGACGGACGATGGTCCTGGCCGAGTGCGCTGGGATTGAGGCGCAGTGCGCTATCGGATCATCGGCGCAGGTCCGTCACGGAGGCATCTCGGGGGGCGGAGCTCATCCATGGCACTCCAACGCGACGCTGGGGCCGTTTGCTGCCGCCGTGACAACAGGGAAGATCCTGGGTTTCGACGCTGTAACCATGGAGGATGCCATCGCCCTGGCCTGCAGCAGCCTTGGCGGCAACTACCAGCACTACTTCAGCTGGGGTTCCAGTATGAAGCGTGTTCGCTGCGGCATCGGAGCCTGGAGCGGCGTGCGCGCTGCGCTCCTGGCAGCAGAAGGACTGACAGGGCCTGCGGAGTCCCTTGAGGGCGCGTCAGGATGGTTGGAGGCGATGGTTGGCCGAGATGGCGACGGAACGCCCTGGTTCGACGCTTCAAGACTGGTCGAAGGGCTCGGCGTAAGGTGGTTGATCTCCACCTACAACACCAAGGCCGGCGGCTGCGGCTGTGTTTCAAGCCTGCTCTCTCCGGTGCTGACGGCAGCCGCCTTGAGAAGCAGACATGCCTTCAGCATAGACCAGATAGACTCGGTTACTGTTGAGTTCAAGGTTCCCATGGGGCTTCACGAAAGCGCTCAGAACCGTGGGGCGGAACTCGGGGATACGCCAGAACAAAGACTGGGAACGAGTGGCTGGAGTCTAGAGTGGATGGTTGCGGAGGCTCTCGTGGTAGGCCTACCCGGCATCCGAGAGCAACTGAACAACATCCGTCCCTATGGGAGTTACAGGGAGATAGAGCAGCTTGCAGGAAAGGTGGTTGGGACTGTGAACAGGGAGTACTACGAGAAGCACTTCCACGGTATTCCTCACGAGATGAGAGGAGGCCGGGTGCTTCTGCGAATGAAGGATGGCAGTCTCCTGGAGCATGAGCCCGTTCCGTACCCGGGCTGCAGGATGTCCGACGGAAGCATCAACACCATAACGAGGGAGCAGCTTCGGACGAAGTACAGGGAGCAGGCATCGGTTGCGGGGTTTTCGGAAGAGAAGCAGGATAGGGCCATTCAGATCGTCGAGAACATGGAGGATGTCATTGATGTACGCGAGCTCCTAAGTGTGCTCGTGCGTTAGGGGGAATCTGATCGCAGTAGAATGGCAGACGTAACAGTGATTGGGACGGGGGCATCGGGTTTCGCGGTAGCCGCAGACCTCTCCACGAAGGGGCATCGCGTCCGCCTGTTCGTCCTAGGTGGCGACTCACCCCAGGGCGCTGAGAGATGCAGCAACCTTAGGTTGGTCTTCAGGTGCACAACAGATGTTGATCCCAGCAGAGATCACATGGGCATCGTCCGTCTGGTGGGCGGACTCAAGGAAGCCCTGCAGCATACACGGGTTGTCCTGGTCGTGGTCCCAGGATGGATGCAGCACTCAGCCGCAGGGCTCCTTGCAGGGTTCCTCCGACCTGAGCACGTTGTCGTCCTTGTCCCCGGCGGGCTTCTCGGGTCGCTAGCGTTCGCATCAGCCATTTGGGATGCAGGAGCACGATGTCGGCCCACCGTGTGCGAGACGTCCTGCAAGCTGCATGTGGGTGAGAGTCTAGACGGAACAGAGATATCCGTTGCCGGCCGCAAGGATCATGTCCTGATAGCCGCTTTCCCAGCTGAGAGGATCTCAGCGGTATGCGACACGCTGCAGGATCTACTTCCCGGCATCGAGACCACAGATACCGTCCTGGAAACGGGCCTCAGCAACCTCAACACCTTCCTTCACGTTGCGAAAGCGGTGTGCAATGCTGGGCTGATCGAGAGGAGAGTGGCGTTCTCGCTCTTCCGGGAAGGACTCACGCCTGGTATCGCGCGCGTGGAGGAAGCACTTGACAAGGAGAGGATCTCGCTCGGGAAGGCTCTCGGGATCAGACTCAGGTCGGTCCCGGAGCTCGTTCTGCAGCACTACGGCGGACAGGGAGCAATTGGGACCAGCATGTACGATGTTCAGCGAGCGAACCCTGTATGGGAGCGCGCAGTCAGTCCGGACTCCCTTGTACATCGGTTCCTAACAGAGGATGTCCCGTATGGCCTCGTGCCAATGGAGTCCCTCTGCTCCCTGGCGCGAACCCCGCACGACACAACGACAGCGCTGATCCAGCTTGCCAGCGTGCTCGTGGGAGAGGACCTACGATCAGTGGGGAGGACGCTCCGAGGCATTGTGTCATGCGCCTGCTCAGTTGACTGCCTGCTTGAACTCATGAGGACTGGCATGAGTCCAGCGCAATGAGCTTCCTGAGAGCGAGTCCGGGTACCGCGGTGGAACACGGGAGGAAGGAAGGGTAGCGGTGTTGGGGTTCTACGGATCTTAGGATCTGAGAAGACATCCCACTAGGGATCACCCGAAGATCCACCTTCGCAGGGGCCACCACCAGGGGCTGCGGGCCTTGCCGGGTATCGCTCTGCAGTCAGCTGCCCATCAGCCGATCCGCTGGACTTGCTGCAGCGTGGATCTCCCGAAGGCTCCCGGCCATGTGGAGGTAGACCTCCGTGCTGCGGAGGGTCGAGTGACCCAGGAGTGTCTGCAGGGACGGTAGCGGCCCTCCGTTGGCGACGAACAGGGTTGCCGCTGTGTGTCTCAGGCGATGGGGAGATACTTTGACACCATCGAGCTTCGCCCTCTTGGCCAGCCTCTCCAGGATGCGCTGGACGTTCCTCCGATCGAGCCTCGCTCCCCCTCGGGCTGGGAAGAACGGGGCAGTGTCAGGGACATAGCCCCTAGCCTGGACCCATCTCCTGATCGCTCGACCGGCCACGGACCCGAAGTAGACCGCCCTCTCCTTCCCTCCCTTGGCGTGGCGAACGTGAATGCGGTGGCCGATGAGATCCACGTCCACCACGTCCAGCCCGATCAGCTCCGACAGCCGCAGCCCGCAGTCCACGAACACAAGGACCATCGCCCGGTTCCTGATCCCTGCCCAGGTACTGCGATCGCAGGCCCGGATGAGGGCCGAGACCTGTTCCTGCGTGAGGACCCGAGGAAACTGGCGAGGGACCTTTGGCAGAGGTACGTTGACCATCGGGTTGGCATCGAGAAGACCGTCTCGGACGAGGAAACTGAAGAAGGTCCGGATCGCCCTCAGCCGCATGCTGACCGTAGTGGGGGCGTTCCCCCGATCGAAGAGGTGGACTGCGAACGCCCGAAGGTCCTGGCATGAGGGTAGGGAAGCCTCTTCCCCTCCGAGGAACGCCGCGAGGGAACCTAGCGTGTTGGTGTACAGCTCGATCGTCCGCTGGGCCAACCCTCGACTGCGACAATATGCGACGAATGCACCCGCCGCCTGCTCAAATGGTACACTTTGCATGACCGCCTGCCTCCCTGAGTCTGTCCCCGGGAGAAAGGGCCCTTGGAAGGGACGGTGAGACGGCGAGAACGCTGTCCGTCTGCGACGGGTTTACCGTCGCGATCGGGGCGTAGCGCAGCTCGGAAGCGCACCTGCTTTGGGAGCAGGGGGTCGCTGGTTCAAATCCAGTCGCC
>JAGUVP010000297.1 GCA_020062805.1 Candidatus Bipolaricaulis sp. | reverse complement strand
ATGGGACGCTGGCCCTGATCGAGCGGGACAACCAGCTCGGTCAGGAGGCGCGGGTCAAGCGCATCTACGGCGTGGACCCGGCCTCGGTCGACTGGATGCCGCACGGTGAGCCGCTGGAGACACTCACGAAGTCACTCCTGCGCGACGTGTACACGGACCTGGATCGCGCCAGCATCTCGGTACCGGACAAGCTCGAGGGGCTCACCGTGACTGCCGGCCACCAGCTGTACCTCGCGACCGATAACTACGGGGTCGATGAGAACTACGGGGAGACCGTGTTCCTCGCGTTGGGCTCGATCGACACCGCACTGGCGGACTAGCGACCGGCACAGGGCAGCCGCATGGAGGCAGAGAGTGTCCCTGTCTCCATGCGGCTGCAACCGGCAAGATCCGAAACTGCGACCGCTTGTCAGCGGGCCCGTACGGCCTCCCGACCGGCTGCCTCGAATGCCCGCGCACCGGCTGCCGGTTCCACACCCTGGAAGTAGTCGATACGTCGTGCGAGATCAGCAAGAGCAAAGGCCGGACCGGCCACTGTTGGATTCGGCTTCTCGAGGGGACCCAGCACCTTGCGGAAGTCCCCGATGTCCGGATCTTCCAGCACGATCATCAGGATGTCCCAATCCTCCCAGTAGAAACGAACCCGAGCACTGGTAGCCAGTTCCGACAACGATCGCGTCCGGTTCAGCGCCGCCTGGGCCATCGCGTTGCGATCCGTCCCGTCCCGACGCTCCCACCGCTCCATGAACATCGGCACTTCGAACACCTCCGCCTCTCGGGGTTCGCGGCTTCCGGACGGTTGCCGGAACGGCCAGCCGAGGGCGGAATACTATCACATACGTGATGTGCATCGCAGGGCCATCTCTCCACACGTGTCTTGTTGAGCCCCGGTGCACCGAGTATGGTGCGCGGCATCTGGCGATCCCGCGCAAAGGAGCCGGACAGTGGCCACCGACTACAGTGACTACCCTGCCCGCCTGAACATCGAGTATCCGGCGCAGCTGAGCCGGGTGACCACGGCGTTCCGCCTGATCCTCGCGATCCCCATCTTCATCATCATCTTGATGGTCTCCAGCGGGGGCGCGGTGGCAGGTGGAGGAGAGAACGCCGGTTTCGCCGGCCTCACGGTGGGCGGCGGGCTCTCGGCCGCGACGGTGCTAATGCTGCTGTTCCGCCGGCGCTACCCTCGATGGTGGTTCGACTTCCAGCTTGGCCTCGCGCGCTTCGGGGCAAGGGTGGGTTCATACACGTACCTGCTGCGTGACGAGTACCCCTCGACCGAAGACGAACAGGCCGTACATCTGGAACTCGACTACCCGGACGCTCAGGCGCTCAATCGCTGGTTACCGCTGGTGAAGTGGCTGCTCGCCATTCCGCACTTCATCGTGCTGATCGTGCTCGGGGTGGGAGTGATCCTCGCGACCTTCCTGGCATGGTTCGCAATCCTGTTCACAGGGCGGTACCCCCGGGGACTGTTCGACTTTGTCGTCGGCGTGTTCCGCTGGACGCTCCGCGTTCAGGCCTATGCCGTCTTCATGCTCACCGACCGCTACCCGCCGTTCAGCCTGAAGGCGTAGCGATGCGTAGCGGTGCACCCTGAATCCCTGCGCTTGCCATACATAGCAGCGCGATGCATCATGGTGCTATGCAGGAGCAGCGCGATCCGCGCATCGCCAAGGACCTGGTCGCCGCGTCGGCCATGCCGCTGGTGCTGTCGATCCTCGAGGAGGGCCAGAGCTACGGCTACGCCATCCTCAAGCGCATCGACGAGCTCTCCGGCGGCGAGCTCGCGTGGACCGATGGCATGCTCTATCCCCTCCTCCACCGGCTCGACCGGCTCGGCTACGTGCAGGCTCACTGGGTCGATGCGCCGGGTGGCCGGCGGCGGCGCTACTACGAGATCACGCCACGGGGACGCGATGCCCTGGCGGAGCAGCGCCGCCAGTGGGAGGTCGTGCTGGGCGCCCTCGAGAATGCCTGGCGGTCATTCAAGACGACCAGCACGACCGGCAGGACCCGGATCGGGATGGGTGACGCGTGAGCGCGATGGAATCCTCGCTGGACCCCGGCATTGAAGCGCAGATCAGGGACTGGCGGTCTTACCTGCAGCGCCGGCAGCCGATCCACCCCACCGACATCGACGAGCTTGAGGACCACCTCCGCACCGAGATCTCAGAGCTCGGCGCCGCCGGACTCAGCGGTGACGAGTCGTTCCTCGTCGCGATCAAGCGCATCGGCAGTGTGAACGAGCTCTCCCGAGAGTTCGCGAGGGAGCAGTCGAGCCGGCTCTGGAAGCAACTGGTGCTCGCCGGGGACACCGTGCGCGACCGTTCTGTCGCGACCTACACCGAACTGCTGGTCATGATTGGCTTTGCACTGGCCACCGCGGCGGCGTTCAAACTACCTGCCGTCTTTGGGATCGACCCGTTCGATGCCACCGCCAGCGCGGGGGAGAGCGACGCAGACGCCTCGTTCTATCTCCGCCACGCCGCTGTGCTGGTGCTGCCGGTGCTCATCGGGTTCTTCGCCTGGAAACGATCGCTGCCCGTGCGATTCGTCGCGGTGCTGCTGGTTCCCTTCGCCGCGGCCGCGATCGTGATGAACGTGTTCCCCTTCGAGGAAGGCGGCGATACCGAGGTGCTTGCGGCCCTGCACCTCCCGCTCGTGCTGTGGCTGGTCACCGGGATCGCCTACCTGGGAGGCGCGTGGCGCGCCGACGCACCTCGCATGGACTTCGTGCGGTTCACCGGGGAATGGATCGTCTACTACACGCTGATCGCCCTCGGCGGCGTGGTCCTCACGGCGATGACCGTCGGCATGTTCGCAGCGATCGATGTCGACCTGGAGACGGTGGTCCGGGGCTGGGTCCTGCCGTGTGGCGCCGTGGGGGCGGTGATCGTCGTGGCGTGGCTCGTGGAAGCCAAGCAGAGCGTGGTGGAGAACATGGCGCCGGTGCTCACCAGCGTATTCATCCCTCTCTTTACCGTGATGCTGGTCGCCGCCCTCGTCGGGATGGTGGTCACGGGCAACGTGATCAACGCCGATCGCGATGTGCTGATCCTGCTCGACGGGCTGCTGGTCCTTGTCTTGGGACTGGTGCTCTACTCCATCTCCGCCCGTGACACGGGCACCACGCCCACGCTGATGGACGTCATCCAGCTGGTGCTCGTGGTGAGTGCGCTCCTCATCGACATCGTGGCGCTGGTTGCCATCCTCAGCCGCATCACCGAGTGGGGATTCACGCCCAACCGCACCGCGGGTCTGGGGTTGAATCTCCTGCTGCTGGCCAACCTCGCATGGTCGGCCCGACTGATGATCGCGTTTCTGCGCCGGCGGCGCCCGTTCACCGACATCGAGCGGTGGCAGACGGCCTACATCCCGGCCTACGCCGCGTGGGCGCTGATTGTCGTGGTGGTCTTCCCCCCACTCTTCACCT
>JAGUVP010000123.1 GCA_020062805.1 Candidatus Bipolaricaulis sp. | reverse complement strand
GGATCGCCCCCGTCGAGCGGGATCACGTCCGTGACCTCGGGCCTGCCCTGGGTGAGCGTCCCCGTCTTGTCGAAGACGACCATCCGCACCCCGCGCAGCGTCTGGATCGCTCCTCCGGAGCGAATGAGGATCCCGCGCTCAGCACCGAGGCCGCTCCCCACCATCAGCGCGGTGGGGGTAGCGAGGCCGAGGGCACACGGACAGGCGATGACGAGCACGGCCACAGCTGACACGAGGGCGAGGGTGACGGTCCCCAAGGCGGGGTTCACCCAGGGGAGGAACGCCCCCGCCGCCACGAGGCTCCGCAGGAGTCCCGGGAACAGGAGCCAGGCGATCACGGTGAGGATGGCGATCCCGAGGACCACGGGGACGAATACGGCGGTCACCCGGTCGACGAGCTCCTGGACCGGAACCTTTGACCCCTGGGCCTCCTCCACGAGCCGGATCACCTGGGCGAGGAACGTGTCCCGCCCCACCCGCGTCGCGTGAATCCGGAGCAGACCCTCCTGGTTCACCGTGGCCCCGATCGCCTCGTCGCCCGGGCGCTTCGCCACGGGCATCGACTCGCCGGTGGCCATGGACTCGTCCACCGCGCTCTCGCCCTCGACCACCACCCCGTCGGTGGGGATCTTCTCCCCCGGGCGGACGACCATTACGTCGCCCACCTGGACCTCGGCGATCGGTACCTCCACCTCCACCCCGTCGCGGAGGACGCGGGCCGTCTTCGCCCCGAGTTCCAGGAGCTTGCGGATCGCCTGGGACGCTCGGCCCTTGGCCCGTTCCTCCACGTAGCGGCCGGTGAGGTGGAACGCCATGATCATCGCCGCCACGCCGGCGTAGTTGGCCACCGGAGCAAAGAACGACGCGGGTCCGGACAGGAACGAGCCCCCGGTGCCGAGGGCGATGAGGGTGTCCATGTTCGCGGCACCGTGACGTACCGCCGCGAACCCGCCCCGGTACGTGCGCCACCCGACCCCGATGAGAACGGGCAGGGCGAGGACGATCATCCCTACGTTGTGCACGGCGTGGCTCGGCCACATCACACCCCACAGCATCTCGGGGACCATCCACAGGATGACGGGGACGGTGAACCCCCACGCGACGAGCATCCGCCGTCGGGCGCGGTGCATCTTCCGTTCGACTTCGTCCTCTTCGGAAGCCGCCTCACCAACGGGGGCTTCGATCACTTCGTACCCGGCTTCCGCCACCGCCCTCTTGAGGTCGGCCAGGCCCACCGCGACGGGGACGAACGTGACCGTTGCCTTCTCCGTGGCCAGGTTGAGCGAGGCGGAGACGACGCCGGGAAGAGAGGCCAGGGCCTGTTCCACATGGGCAGCGCACGAGGCGCACGTCATCCCGCCGATTCGCAGGCTGACCGTCTCCGTCGAGACGTCGTAGCCTGTGTCCCTCACGGCCTGGACGAGGACGGCGAGGGCGACGTCCTCCCCCAGATCCACCGTGGCCCGTTCCGTGGCCAGGTTCACCTCGGCGCCCTTCACGCCGGGAACAGCCGACAGAGCCCTCTTCACGTGGGCGACGCACGAGGCACAGGTCATCCCCTGGACCGAGAACTGCACGCGATCGGTCATAGGGTCAGTGTACCGACCCCACCCCGGGTGGGTCCAGTGCCCCCTCTGGAGCCTCGGCGCATCACGCAACGTCACGTCGGCGAGGAACCCTGGTGCGTCCGATCGTTCGCCATCCCTGGCTTCCCCTGATCAGATGTGGCGGTAGACGTGGGATGGGGCAAGGCTGGCTTCTGTCCCGCAGCGTCCCTGGACCGCCTCCTCCTCGGACCGCCCGTGGGCGATCACCTTGCCCACGACCGCGGTCAGTGTTTCCAGAAGCTGCACTTCATCATCGCTCAACACCAGGCCAGGCGGGAGGTAGAGGTTGACCACCCCCAGCACGTTGCCCCCGTCCTTCACGGGGATGCAGCAATGGCCATGCGGCTCGATCCCGGGATAGAGAACCTCGTGCCCATCATGGAGGCCGATCGACGTCTGGATCGCCCCTGTCGCCGCGGCCCGCCCGCAGAGGCACTGCCCGTGGGGGGCTTCCCGACACGTCACGCGAGCACCCTCCGGCAGGCCGCGCTGGGCAGCCATGAAAAGTCTCCCCCCTTCGCTCACGAAGATCGCCCCCTTATGCTCGACCCGAATCCCGGGGAGGGACAGGATCGCCTCCAGGGCCAGCCCGAGCTGGTCCGCGAGAGGAACGGGGAGCGCGGACACGGCGAGGATCCTCCGGAGGACGCGCTCCACCTCGTAGCGGTGAGCGAGTCGCTGTTGAGTTTCCACCTCGACTGTGGCGTCACGGGCGGTGTGCAGGAACACCGGGACGCCCTCAGTGGTCTGAAACCCTGTGGGGTACACACCCACACGCCCCCACCTCTGCCGGGCGGGGTCGAACACCTCCCGCACCACAGGTTTCCCCTCCTGCACAGCCTCCTCCAGCGGGCAGCCCAGGACGGGTCCTTTGCAGCCGTGGACGGCTCGGGCGCAGTACTGCCCAAGCAGGGACTCGGGCGGCGCTTCCAGCTCTCGGCCCGCCACGCGGTTGGCGAACAGGATCCGATGCCTGGAGTCCACGAGCATCACGCTGTACGGGAGGGCATCGAGTGTGGCATAGAGAGCCTTCACGCCGGGGAATACCACCCCTCCCGCCTGGGCATGGTGCTGCATCTTGCCGGGCCCAGCCATAGACGCGCCCCCGCGCGGAGTGAAGACTATGAGGTCAAACTCATCATCCCCAGGAACGACCCGTGCCAGGTGTGGACCCAGACCTCGCCGGTGGAACCATGTACGGAGAGCATGCCCACGATCTCCCCGTTGCGTACGGTGTGGATCGTGTAGTAGCCGTAGAACGGCTCCGCCTCGTCACCCACCGCCAGGCCGGGGGAGGAGCGATCGAGGTAGCTCTGGGCGAGAGCCAACGCCTCGCCCGGGGAGAGGCGCATCTCTCCGGAGGCCCTCCGGGGAACCCCCATCATCCCCCGGTGGCCGTACTTCGCGTTCCACATCATGTTCGGGCCGGGCTCGGGTCGCACCAAGCCGTCCCGCAGCACGAGGAGTTCGATCGCCCCGCGGCCGGTGCTCTTCTCCCGTACCTCGACGTAGAAGTGGTTCGAGAACTTCATGATCTCGCCCACCACCAAGTCAGGTTCTCCGTACGCCGCGAGGTATCGCCCGACCACATCCGGGACCTCGTCCAACGCAACGACGCCGGAGCCCCCGCCCCAGCTCCCCTCCCATGCCGGGCAGATGCCCCACCGGGCATGAGCCATGGTCCCCAGCGTTGCCGCGCCGCCAAATGCCAATGCCGTAATACCCAGAACGATCAGCGTTCCCTTCAT
This sequence comes from Candidatus Bipolaricaulis sp., assembly GCA_020062805.1. Taxonomy (GTDB): domain Bacteria; phylum Bipolaricaulota; class Bipolaricaulia; order Bipolaricaulales; family Bipolaricaulaceae; genus Bipolaricaulis. The sequence continues at coordinate 2,391 of JAGUVP010000123.1, read as the reverse complement.
GTTTAACCTCCTTGTTGACCTTGTGACCCTACCCTGGTGGGGTGGATGCAGCGCGGAGCCGTGATGGAAGACCGGTGGACCGGTTGACGCATGCCTCTCCTCTGGTATCATTCGCCTCCTAAAAGTTAGGAGACGAAACGTTGCGAGACCAACTTGGGACGGATGGCGAACGGCTGGGTCACCTGCTGATGCAGGTGGCCAAGCTCCTCCGCGACCGAGTCCACACCCGAATGGAGGGGATCGGGCTCAGCCGGGGCCAGGGGTTCATCCTGTTCCGCCTCGGCCATGAGAACGGGCTCGCCCAGACCGAACTCGCCCGGCAGACGCTGGTCCGCCCGGCGACCCTCACCGAGGTCCTCCAACGCATGGAGGGCGCCGGCCTGATCGAGCGACGGACGGACCCCACCGACCAGCGCGTGTCCCGCGTCTACCTCACAGCGACAGGGGAGACAGCGCGCGGCCAGGCCGAGGCGATCTGGCGGGAAGTCGAGTCCGAGCTGGGCGCGATCCTCCGCGCCGATGAACGGGCCCGGTTCATCCCGCTCCTGCGGAAGCTCCGCGACGGCCTCGGAGGGGACCCGTGAGATCGCTCGTCCGGGTGTTCCGGTTTGTGCGTCCGTACCGGTGGTACGCGATCGGGGCGTTGACCCTGCTCCTGGGGATGGTGGGGGCGGACCTCCTCATCCCCCGCCTCACCCAACGCATCATCGACCAGGGCATCGCCGCTGGGAACATGGGCGTGATCGCCACCACCGCCCTCGCCATGATCGGGGCGGCGGTCCTGTCCACCCTGTTCGCGGTCGCGAACACGATCCTCTCCGTGCGTGTTGGGCAGGGGTTCGCCCACGACGTGCGGAGCGCCGTCATGCGCAGGGTGCAGACGTTCTCGTTCGCGAACCTCGATCGCCTCCAGACCGGGCAGCTCATCGTGCGCACCACGAGCGACGTGCACATGGTGGAGATGATCGTGGCGATGTCGCTGCGCATCCTCACCCGGGCCCCGGTGTGGGTGCTGGGGAGCATCGTCCTCCTTGTCCTCACCAGCCGCAGCCTGGCATGGATGCTCGCCGCGTTCGTCCCCGTGATCGTCGTGCTTGTGGCGGTGTCTGTCAGGCGGGCACGACCGATGTTCCTCGGCGTCCAGAAGCAGCTCGACCGACTGAACACGGTGCTCCAGGAGAACCTGGCCGGGGTGCGCGTGGTGAAGGCATTCGTTCGCGAGGGCCACGAGGCGGCCCGCTTCGACCGCGAGAACGAAGCTCTGATGCGGAAGAACATCCAAGTGATGACGTTCTTCGCCGTGATCGGCCCGACGATGACCCTCCTCGTGAACCTGGGCGTGGTGGGAGCGGTGTGGCTGGGGGGCCGGGCGGCGATCGGGGGGACGATGACCGTGGGCCAGGTGGTCGCCTCGATCAACTACCTCACGATGGCCCTGTTCCCGATGATGCTCATCGCGATGATGATGGGCCCTCTGTCCGCAGCCGAGGCATCCGCATCGCGGATCCTGGAGGTCCTGGACACGACGCCCGAGGTGGGGGAACGCCCCCGCGCCCAACCGTGGCCGACGGCTGGGCGGCGGGGTGCGCGGGTGGCGTTCGAAGACGTGACCTTTGCCTACGATGGCGACGGCGGGGAGCCGGTCCTACGGGGGGTAGACCTCGTCGCCGAGCCGGGGGAGACGGTGGCGATCCTCGGCGCCACCGGTTCCGGGAAGTCCACCCTCATCCACCTCATCCCCCGCTTCTACGACGTGACCGCGGGTCGCGTGACGGTGGACGGGATCGACGTACGCGACCTGTCCCTCGCCGCCCTGCGACGAGAGATGGGAATCGCCCTTCAAGAGGCCGTCCTGTTCACGGGGACGGTGCGCGACAACATCCGCTACGGCCGGCCCAAGGCGAGCGACGACGAGGTGATCATCGCCGCCCAGGCCGCCCAGGCCCACGAGTTCATCGTCGAACTCCCCCAGGGCTACGACACGGTGGTCGGGGAGCGGGGGGTGAACCTGTCCGGCGGCCAGCGGCAGCGGATCGCGATCGCAAGGGCTTTGCTCGTGCAGCCGCGGCTCCTCATCCTCGACGACAGCACGAGCGCGGTGGACATCGAGACCGAGGTCAAGCTCCAGGACGCCCTGGACCGGTTGATGGCCGTGGATCACTCCGCGACGCGGTTCGTCGTCGCCCAGCGGATCTCGACCGTCCTCCTCGCCGACAAGATCGTCATCCTTGATGGCGGTCGGGTGGCGGCGGTCGGCACCCACGAGGTGCTGATGGAGGAGAGCCCGATCTACCGCGACATCTACGCCTCCCAGCTCGGAAACGGGGAGGTCGCCCATGGCACCTGAGCCGCGCGGACGCCCCCCATCGGCCGGGGGAGCCCCGGTTCCGC
>JAGUVP010000103.1 GCA_020062805.1 Candidatus Bipolaricaulis sp. | reverse complement strand
TGCAGTCGAAGCTGCTGCATCTGCTTGAGCTCCATGGGCTCGCACTGGCCCGTGCACTCCCCGGTGCACTCGCCCCGGGCCTCGCGGTTCATGTTGGCCATGCGACCGTGCGCCGCAAGAGCGCCGAAGGCCACCAGGCCAATCAGCGCCATGACAACCGCAATGCTCATCCACTTCTTCATCGAACACCTCCTTCGCCTCTCGCCGTCGGCTTGAGGCTGACGAGAACGTAGCCGACCGGTGTGAATCTGGTATGAAGCGCTCCCCGCACGGCGATACGCGCCCGGCAGCGTGCGGATCCTGCGTTCTGAGTTGAGGCAGGGCAGGGCGATCCCCTCCCAGCTCTTGTGCTCCGGCTGGATCTCTGCTGAGCGCTGCTACGGGGTATCGGATTCCGACGTCGCCGCCGGAAGGGTGAACCGTAGGATGGCACCCCCCTCGAGTGCGTTCTCTGCCCAGATGCGTCCACCGTGGGACTCCACGAGCCTCCGAGCAACGGTGAGCCCGAGGCCGGCCCCGCCCGTGGCCCGAGATCGGGCCGAGTCGACGCGGTGGAAGCGCTCGAACACCCGCTCAAGCTGGTCGCCGGGGATGCCAGATCCCGTGTCCTGGACGCGGAACTCAACCCACGAACTCACCGACTTGGCACCAAGGGTGATCGTGCCGTCTCGGGGGGTGTGTCGGAGAGCGTTCCCGAGGAGGTTGCCGAGAACCTGCAGTACGCGCTGACGGTCGACCTGGACATCGGGGAGATCCGCTGCCACGTCGCGCTCAAGCGTGACCCCGGAGCGGCTTGCAGCGGGCGCGACCGCAGCCAGCGCCCGGTCCATCAAGCTCTCAACAGAAACGGGCTCGGGGGCCAACGGCAGAGCGCCCGCCTCAGCAAGCGCGAGGTCTTGAAGGTCATCCACCAGGCGTGCGAGCAGCATCACCTCTTCGTGAAGGGTGTCCAGCGACTCGGCCGACGCATCCAGGACGCCGTCCCGGATCGCTTCCAGGTAGCCCCGCGCATTCGCCAGCGGCGAGCGCAGCTCGTGGGCGACGTCGCTGACCATCTGTCGGCGGAGGTCCTCCTGGTGCGTGAGGGCTGCGGCCATCGCGTTGAACGCCGTCCCCAGTTCGCCGATCTCGTCCCTGGACGAGACCGTGACGCGCTGGTCCAGCTCGCCAGCTTGCATCCGACGGGTTGCCAAGGTCAGCTCTCTCACAGGCCTCAGGGTCCGGCGGGTGAGCCACAGGGCAATCCCCACTCCGGACACCGCCGCCACCGCTCCTGCCCACACGGCGGACCGACCCAGGCCGACCAGGAAGGCCTCTTCTGCGTCCACTGCCCTGGACTCCCTCCACACATGGAGCGTCCCCACCACCTCACCATCGACCGTGATCGGGCACGGGGTGCCGTCGCGGGAGGTTTGCATCCGTCCCATCCCTGCCCCTCGGTAACCGGCGACCAGGATGCCTTCCGCATCTACGAGAGAGACCCTCTCCTCGAACAGGTCTCCCATCTGCTCCACCCAGGCCGCAACCCCGGACCACGTCCGGTTCATCTCGTAGTACGTGGCGAGGGACCGCACCATCCGCATCTGACGGGCCGAGTGCCCGTCGGAGACGAAACCTCGGACCTGCGTGTTCGTGTAGAGCGTGACCCCCACCACCGTCCCGATGGCCAGCAGCACGATGGCCATGAACGCGAGGACAAGGCGCGCGCGGAGGCTACTGAACACGCTCTTTTCCCTCCGGATCAAACGAGTACCCCACGCCGTGCACGGTCTTCACGACGGATTGGCCTGTCGGACGCCGTCCGACTTTGCGCCGGATGTTCTTCACGTGCGCGTCGATCGTGCGTTCAAACCCCTCGAAGTCATAGCCCATGACGGCGTGGATGAGGTGCCGGCGCGTGAACACCCGGCCGGGCTCGCGTGCCATGACCCCCAGCAGCCTGAACTCGGTCGCGGTCAGCCCCGCTGTGGTGCCCTTCACGCGCACCTCGTGGCGGAGGAAATCGATCTCCAGATCACCGAACGACAGCGAGGGGGGGCCGTCGTCGTTGCCCGCACGACGGAGGACCGCGCGGATCCTCGCTAACAGCTCGCCAGGGCTGAACGGCTTCGTGACGTAGTCATCCGCGCCGCAGTTGAACCCAGCGATCCGATCCGCCTCCATGGTCTTGGCGGTGAGCATGATGATGGGCAGGTCCGACCGCTCGCGAACAGCCCGACATACATCAAGACCACTCACCTCTGGGAGCATGAGGTCCAAGACGAGCAGGTCGGGCTGGCCGTCGGCCAGCGAGTCGAGAGCCTCGCGCCCCGTGCCGGCGGTGCGCACGCGGTAGCCGTCTCGCTCCAAGTAGAGGCGGAGCAACTCCACGAGCTTGGGGTCGTCGTCCACGATGAGCACGCTGCGGCGCATGGGGACCCGAGTCTACCGCCGAAATGTGAAGGAATCGTGAACGCTCTGCTGGCCCCTTGGGCCTGTCTACCTCACTTCCGGGGAGACCCCGCACGAGGTTGCACCGCTCCCAGACCAGCTGGTGACGCCACTCCTGATCCGAATGACAGTCCGGGTGATGAACCTCCCGGTTCCGCGCAGAGGAGTAGCCATCGATGCTGCTACGGAGCCGTCCCTCGCGCACGCGGATGGCTGACTCCGACCGGATCAGCGAACGAGTGCGATCAGAATGGCGAAGCCGCCGATCATCGTGATCTGAGCGGAGACGCTGAACCAGGAGGGGCAAGGCGGCTCCACCTCGTGGAAGGCCCGCACGTCGCAGATCGTCCGTGGAAGCCCAAGGCCGTCGCCCGAAGCGTCTTTCCTGTCGTCACTACGGCCTCCGAAAGCCCTCAGACCCTGTCCTGCTCGACCGCACTCGCCAGTTCTTCAGGCAGGATCAGGCCATGCCGGGTTTGAAAGTAGTCCTCTAGGGGTAGCATGCCCCAGAATATCCTTCCCATCTGCGCTTCAGGAGACAGGTCTCAGAGGATTCAAACTACCTTCAGGACACCTGACACAGTTCCCCCCGGTCAGCTGCTGGCCTCCTCGTGGCCGGGCTCAGCTGAAGAAACCTCCAGTGAACCCGGGGCGGTCCAATTCTCGATACGATGGTGCTTGGCGCACCAGGTCTGCCTGTTCTGCTGAGATCGTGTCGGTGATGTCCTTCCCTGGCAGGCGCGATGGGGAGAACACTGATCACTGACTCGTCGCCTGCCACCACGGTCGAGTGGATGAACGACTTGAGGCAGCGCCCCACTCGTCTTCAGGGATTCGGTTGAGGCACCGTGTGTCGTTGAACAGCCCGTGCGGGCGAGCTATGATCGCTCCAAACGCCGCATCGAGGGAGTTGTCGATGAAGTCAGCCGAAGCGTTCTTCAACTGGGCGTTCCGATCCAGGGCGCAGACCGTGATCAAGCTCCACGAGGGCGAGGAGATGGCTAAGGAGAAGGTCTTCCTCGGCTTCTGCTCTCACAATCCAGCCTTCATCTCCAACGGCCCTGGCGGCCTCAATGGCAGTATCAAGGGGGTCGGATTCCTACCCAAGCCCGAGTACCTGGAGGAAACGCTGGAAGCCTACATGCAGCACATCAAGAGCTACGACGGGGATGACCAGGCATACAGCAAGCGTGGTCTGGCCCTCCTGGTTAAACACCTCTACAGCCCCGACGTGTACGACCACATCGACTTCACCCGATTGGGCAGCCTGGAGATGGCCAAGAAGCACACCTGGGACAACTACCGCGTAAATCCGGAGGCGACCCTCATCTACTACCAACCTCCGGTGATCTCCTATGAGCTGCGGGGGACCATCGAGATCTTCGACGAGGCAGCATCAGGCAGGCGTGAGCTGTACCAGCAGTTCATCAACGCCCAACACGATGTATACCACCGGCCCGACATGAACCGCTGGCTCAAGTATCCTGCCTACGTGTTCACCATCCGGGAGATCTGGGACAACTGCGCGTCCAGAGAGGGATTTGGAACGCCGATGCAGTACCCCTTCTGAGGCGCAGTCCTCAGCGTGACCGGGCTTACCGCGCTCCCTCGGGCGGGCCGCTGTGGGTGTTCGGGTCTGCGGTGTAAGGCGGTCTGTACCCGCACTCCCCACGGCGGCAGGCCAGTCGGAGTTCTTCCCTGGAGATCAGATCACGCACCTAGCCGTACCTACCTGCTGAAGCACAGCCGACTACACGGAGGCTGTGGACGATCAGTAGCACTGCGAGGACGGCCAGCGCGAGAGTCGCGCTGTAGAGAACGGGATAATGAACGTGGAGCAAGCCCAGCTTGTCCAATAGCTTGTAGATGAGGATCGGCAGGTACATCGCCATCAGGACATACGTGCCGCGCGTGACCCGGGTGAGTTCTGGCTGGTTGGCTGATAGGCCTCGCTTCAGTTTGATGAACAGCAGGATACCCGCATGCATCGTCAGCAGAAGCGGCACGAAGAACTGGACTGGTGCGATCTGCAGGAGACTGATGGAACCGAACATCAGGAGCTGCGCTGCGCCGAAGGCCAGAGCGCTCGCCTTCCCGGTCATGCGCGATCTCTCACCCGCCGGACTTCGGGGATACAGGCTCGTGAAGGCCGTCCGCCACCTGCTGAGCAGAGAGACCGGAGATCAGATGGCACACAACCTGATGGTCAGGCTCGACTTCCACCAACTCCGCGGGAACGATCCGACAGCCCTTCATCGCGGACGGACACCGCTGCCAGAACCTGCACCCCGCGGGCGGGTCGATCGGGCTGGGAGTGTCGCCCTCGAGCAGGATCCGATCGCGTGGCTTCGTCACATCGATGTCCAGGACCGCCGATAGCAGAGCCTTCGTATAGGGATGGAGAGGATTGGCGAAGATGGCATCCGATGAACCCGACTCCATGATCGTCCCCAGGTACATCACCACCATGTTCTGGCAGATGTTCTTGACTACCGCTAGGTTGTGCGAGACGAAGACGTAGGTGAGGTGCCGGCTCTTCTGGATGTCCATCAGCAGGTTCAGAATCTGCGCATGCACCGACACATCCAACGCACTGACAGGTTCATCACACACAAGGAACCTCGGGTTGAGGATGATCGAACGGGCGATCCCGATTCGCTGACGCTGCCCGCCGGAGAAGTCCGAAGGGTACCGGTACATGTCATCCTCATCCAATCCGACCAGCTTCAGGAGTTCCCGCACCTTCCCCTTCATGACCGTCTCGCTGGCCTGTCCTCTGATATACAGGGGTTCTCTGATGATCTCGTAGACGGAGAACCTTGGATTCAGTGAAGAGAAGGGATCCTGGAAGATCATCTGCATCTCGCGCCGAGCCTCCTTGAACGCCTTGGGCTTCAGCGCGTAGAGGTCCACTCCTTGGAAGCGCACGGTTCCTGCGGTCGGTCGCACCATGCCGATCATGGCATTGGCGAGGGTGGTCTTCCCGCAACCCGACTCACCGACGATGCCGAAGGTCTCGCCCTCCGATACCTCCAGGCTGACATCGGTCACCGCCTGGATCCAGCGCTTCTTGCTGAACGGGTAGGGTCCTTTGACCGGGAAATCGACCGAGACGTTCTCCATCTCCAGCAAGGGTTGGGGATCGGGGCTGTTCCGGGTCATGATCGCACCTCATGCGGTTGACGCAAAGGATGCCAACAGCGGACTGCCCGCCCATCGTCCGGACCTTCCAGGCGGGGCATGCGCTGCCGGCATGGGTCGTTCGAACGGGGACAGCGGGGATGGAAGTAGCAGCCCGCCGGTTTGCGCATTGGATGGGGCACGGCGTCCGGGATCTGGACAAACGGCTGCCTCTCGTCGGAGATCCGGGGGACGGAAGCCAGCAGGCCGTGGGTGTACGGGTGCAGCGGCTCCAGGAAGAGCTCCTGCATCGCAGCCCGCTCCACGATCTTGCCGGCGTACATGACGTATACCGTATCCGCCATGTTGGCCACCACACTCAGATCGTGGGTGATCAGCAGGGCCGACACCCGATGGACAAGCTGCATGTTCTTCAGCACGTCCAACACCTGGGCTTGGATGGTGACGTCGAGGGCGGTGGTCGGCTCATCGGCGATGATCAGTTTGGGCACGCAGGCGAATGCCAAGGCAATGAGCACCCGCTGGCGCATCCCTCCCGATAGCTGATGGGGATAGCTGTTGGCCCGGGACCGAGCTTCGGGGACCTCCACCAGCTCAAGTGCCTCGATGGTGCGCTGCCGGGCTTCTCGTCGGGACAGCCGGCTGTGACGGAGGTAGATCTCGTCAATCTGCTTGCCCACGGTCAACACCGGGTTCAGCGCGGTCATGGCGTCCTGGAAGATCATGGCCATGTGCTTCCCGCGGATCCGCTCCATCTGTCTGTCTGGGAGATGGGTCAGGTCCAGATCATCGAGCCAAAGCTTGTCTACTCGGCAGACCGCGGGGGGGGTGTTGAGCAGCTTCATGATCGCCTGGGCGCTGACGCTCTTGCCGCAACCGGACTCCCCCACCAGAGCGGCGCACTCGCCCCGGTGGATGTCCAGGTCGATGCCCTCCACCGCCCGGATGACCCCACCCGGGCACGGGAAGGCCACCTTCAGATTCCTGACTCCAAGCACCGTATCAGCCATGGCACCCTTCCGGGGTGGGGGCATCGGACCGATCGGGAGGTTCCCGGACTACGCTCTCCTCCTCTTCCATGGACCGGAACACCTCGTCCAGGTAGGTGTTGTTCAGGTGCTTGAAGAGCTTGTAGATGCTGCTCGATGCCTTCATCCTGGGGTTGAAGATCTCTTCCATGACGATGCCGATCCGCATGAACGAGAACACGGAGAGGAAGATGCCGATCCCGGGGGCGATGATCCACCACCACGCCCCAAATAGCAGTGCTCCGCCGCCTTGAGCTTCAGCCAACATCTTTCCCCAACTGATCGCCGTGGGATCACCCAAGCCCAAGAAGCTCAGCCCCGCCTCCGCAACCATGATGCCGGCGCTGGTCAAGGCGGTGTTCATGATGATGAGGTGAGAGGTTCCCGGGAGGATGTGCTTGGTCATGATGTACCACCTGCTGGCGCCGGCCAGTTCAGCGGCCTTCACGTAGTTGCTGTTCTTGAGCACCAACACCAGGGAGCGTATGACCCTCGCCAGTCCGGTCCACCCGAAGATCACGAACACCAGAACGATCACGAAGTAACTCCTGCCCAACAGGCTGGTCAGAACGATGATGAGCGGCAGCGTCGGTATGACCAGCATGATGTCGACAACCCGCATGATGAGGTTATCGACGAAGCCACCCAGGTACCCGGCCATGACACCCATCACGGCACCCAGGAAAGCGAGGGCCACCCCGGTGCCGATGCCGATCATCAAGGAGACCCGTGAGCCGTAGATGAGCATGCTGAATATGTCCTGCCCGGTGGTGGTGGTGGTCCCCAGGGGATGCTGCCAACTTGGGTGCAGCCCCTTGGCAGCCCGCTGGGTGACATCGTAGGGATCGTACGGAGCCAGAATCGGGGCGAGGATCGCCACGAGTACCAAGCAGCCAGCCAGGATCAGCCCCAACCTGCCTTGGGGATGCTGCCACAGCTTCCTAACGAGGCTCACGAGCGAACCGCCCCTCTGCGCAACTTGGAGGAGCACGTTGGGCCGACTCATCGTTTGTCTCCAACTGTTACGCGCGGATCCAGAATCACGTAGAGCAGCTCGGTCACCAAGTTGGCCAGAATCGCAAACGCTGAAAGGAACAACATGATACCCATCATCAACGGGTAGTCCTTGGTGCTGTTCGCTTCCAGAAACAGGGTACCCATGCCCTGCCAGTTGAACACCTGCTCGATGATGATGGCCCCGCCGATCAAGCCGCCGATGTTCATGCCGATCGAGGTCGCCAACGGGAGCAGAGCGTTCCGCAGAACGTGCTTGTACAAGACCGTGGCCTGAGGCAGTCCCTTGGCTCGGGCCGTGACGACGTAGTCCTCGTTGGTCACAGCGATCACGCTGTTCCGGGTGATCTGGGAGTAGCCGATGATCCCGCCCAGCGACATGCTCATGATGGGCAGGGCGGCGTTGGTGAACACCATCCGGATGGCGTCCCAGCTCCAGTCAAACTGGGCAACCATGTTGGGGTTCGTGTACGCCGGAAACAGCTCCAGTCTGAACCCGAGGTAGAAGGACAGCATCAAAGCGATGAAGAAGCTGGGCAGCGCCACACTGATGGTTGACGCATTCAGCAGCAGCGTATCCTGCCACCGACCGCGCTTCCAGGCAGCCATCGTGCCGAACAGCAGGCCGGTGACCAAGCTGATGACGAGCGTGCTCACCGACAGCACCAGGGTCCACGGCAACCGCTGGGCGATCAGCGCCGTCACTTTGGGGGATCCGGAGCGAAGCGAGGTGCCCAGGTCCAAGCGCAGCAGCCCCCGCAGGTAGCGGACGTACTGCTGGAAAGTCGACACATCGAAACCGTACTGCTCACGGGTGAACTGCTTGATGATCTCGTACTCGATGGTGGACATCCCACCCTGCGGCGGGTAGTAACGCTCCGCGGGATCGTGCACGCCGATGCGGGGGATGAAGAAGTTGAGCGTCAGCACGACGAAGAAGATGAACACCGCGTACAGAATCCTTTTGATGACATAGCTTCTCTTCACATCGCCTCACCCCCGATGCGCTGCGACAAGCTCTCCCCAGCCGGTTCGGATGACGCCGCGCCGCCCACGGAATCTACGCGCCGGATCTGTTGCAGATTGGTGGAGTTGAAGACCGTAGCTCCAGGAACCACCTCGTAGCCCGTGTACCGGTCCGTACGGGCAATCGAGATGACCTGCGGGCTGTACAGAGGCACCTTGTAGAACACTTCCGCGATCACGGGCTGCAGCTCGTACAGAAGCTGGTACTTGCGGTGCAGGTTCAGGGTGGATCGCATCTCCTCGATGCCCTTCGCCAGAACGGAGTAGATCAACCGTCCGTAGTTGGAGGTGCGTCCCAGGGCCACAAAGTGGGCGTTGAACATGATGTCCACATTCGCTAACGAGAAGATCACCCCGTGAATGGTCATGTCGAAGCGGCTCGTCCACAGGTAGGTGGTCTCCGGGGAGCTGCCCTTGGCCTGATAGCGGATCTCGATACCGATCTTCTGAAGCTGGACCTCCAGAAACGCAATCAGCTCGATCTCGCCAGGATGGCCCAGAACGCCGAAGGATACCCGTTCGCCGTTGAGCAGACGGTAGCCGTGCTGGTCTTTCTCGGGCAGGATCTGGTCCAGTAGCTGGTTCGCTCGCTCCAGCCGCGCCGCGTAGTCCCCCTTGAGGATATCCGCGTTGGGATTGTAGAAGTCGGTCAAGGTCGCCCGGATCAGACCGGCGCTCACCCGTGTGGCCGCGCCATTGGCCACCAAACGAATGAGCATCTCACTGTCGATGGCCAGCGCAATGGCCTGACGCAGGTCTCGGTTGGCCAGCAGGCTGCGCATGGGAGTCCGCTCACCCGCCACCGGGTTGACGTTGAACACCAGGGTCTGGGTGAATGTGCCCTCGGCAACCGACAGGAACAAGTCATCCCGATCTTCGAACAGGCGGACGTAGTTGGGGCTCAGGGCAGCGCTGAGCATATCGATATGGCCCTGCATGACCGCGTAGATGGCTACGTTGAGTTCCTGGTACAGAATCAGGCGGATCGTCTCCACGGTATAGAGGGGGGGGCCATCGTCGCGGGTCAGGTGGTAGAGCTCGTTGCGCCGCAGGACGAGTTGCGACGGTCCTGATGCCGTCGGGTCGAGCACGTACGGACCGTTCCCCATGGGGTTCTGGTACAGGTACTGCATCCGCGCATCGGGGTTCCGGCTGTTCAGCTGGTTCTCCCGGCTGACGACCGGCTCCCAGAGGTGCCTGGGCAGGATCAGGACCGTTGTGAACAGGCTGGTTACGGCACCCAGAACGCTGCGGACATGGAAGTAGATCACCTGGTCCCGATCCGTGTCGCCAATGGGATACCCCTGTTCAACAGCCCCGTGGTTATAGGTGAAGATCCCCTGTAGCTGGAGCTGGCCGGAATTGGAGTACAGGTGAAGGAGATCGGCGGTCCAGGCCAGAGCGCCGGCATGGTTCGACAGGTAGTTGTTCCGGGCGATGTCCAGGGTGTAGTACACGTCGTCGGCGGTCACCGGCTGCCCATCGCTCCACCGGGCGCGCGGGTCGAGCTCGATCCGAACGGTGAGATACCGCTCGATCTGACCCGTCTGTGGGTTGCGGAGGGTCTTCAGACCGTGTCCTTCCAGGCGCTCGTAGTCAACGCTCCCCGAATCCGTCACGATGGGCCGACCCTGGACGTCCACGTAGTACCACTGCCGGGCGAGGTTGGGCAGGAACCCGCCAGTATCGTCATCGTACGTAAACAGCGTGCTGTAGAGCATGCTGGCGATCGTGGGCGCGATGCCTTCCCGAGAGAGCCAGGGCATGAACGCGGTAGGGAACGACGATTCGACCACGCCCACATACAGGGTGTTCGTCTCATCGGTCCGTCGGGGATACTCGCTCTTCTGGCAGCCTGTCAGAAGCAAAGCTGCACCGGCAATCAGCGCGAGGCAGGCCGGCAGGAACCGCCGCTTCGTGGACATCCCCTCCTCCCTGTAGCGCTGAGCATTGGGCATCTGTAGTAAGCAAGACCCGCCAGGCCCAGGCCATGCTGGGCCTGGCGGGGTTAAGCTAGCCATCGTGACAGTCTACGGCCTCACTGCCGCTTCAGACTGAAGCCTAGACCGCCCATACCGGTCGTAGCAGTCATGCCTGGGAGGACGATGCTGAAGTTCAGTCCCGATTCGCTGACGGAACAGGTCGGAGCCGGGTCCATCCCTGCCAGCACCACATTGAGGGTCATGGCGCGCCGCATCTGGAAGGTTCCCGTGCTGTCGATGACCGTCTGCCCAGCATCATCGGAGATCAGTAGCTTGTAGGTGCCGTTCGGGTTGAGTGTCAGAAGAGTCTTGTATTCGACTCCCTCATGCGTTGCCGAGCCGGCGAAGTTTCCCTGGACAGCCCGACCGTACATGACCATCTGGGTCGCCGGCATGGCGCCAATCACCCGGAAGCTCCCGGTCAGTACCAGGTTCTCCAGTGTCGCGCTGTAGGGAGTTCCACCTTCCGGTGTGAAGGTGATTGCAGAACCGGCTACATCGTAGGATCCGGACTCCTCATAGGGTTGAGGCTGGCCAACGTCCACCGTGTAGCGATAGCCACCGAACATATCCAGAACCATGGTCGCCTTGGCGGTGTACATCGCGGTGGACTTCTCAGAGGAATACGTGCCGGCTACATGGGCGTGGGTCGCGATGCGGAGAAGCCTCTCCGTCCTGGCCGCGGCCATCGCCGAAGGGCGGATGCCGATCGTGATGCGACCATCGGCAGTGAGGGTCCCCTGCACCGGCGGCTCGTCGGCGGGATTCAGGATGAGCTGTTCTCCAGACACACTCCAACTTCCGGTTTCGCTGTAGGTATAGGCAGTCCCGCCCATCGTGAACTCGCTGGAGAAGGCATAGCGCAGCCCTGCTTTGAGTTGGAGGGTGTACAGGTAGTCAACCGTTGCGCCCATGGCCTGAGTGGAATGGGAACCAACGTAGGTACCGTAGTACTCGGACAAGGCCAGGGTGTCCGCAGTCAGGGTATAGACGATCTCTGGATTATCCGGGTCTTCCGCGGTGTTCAGGATGTTGCTCTGGCCGTACGGCAGGCGGGACTGGAACACCAGGTTCGGGCCGTCCAGCACAAAGGTCGCAGTCTTGGGATTGTCGGGAGTGTGCTCCTTGTAGATCATCATGTAGACACCCCTGCTCTCGGCGAGCACTCCCGTGCCGCGGCTCTCGCTGGGATCGAACCTGGTGTTGGGGGAGAGCATGAAGGTGCCGTCGGCACCGATCCGCAAGTAGAACACCAATGGCATCCCAAGCCGGGTGATATCGATCTGGTAGTCGCCGGCGATCGCCTGGAACCGGGTAGATCCGACTGCCGACAGGCCAAGAACCATAAGGGCCATCAAAGAGAGAACAACGCCTACTCCGAGCTTCCTTGCCATACCGATCCTCCTCCTCGCCTGCAACAAGAGTCTAGGTCGGCTGGAGCGAGCATGGGAACTCGTCACCGCTCCAACCTCGTCAGCCTAACATAGCCACTGACACCCTGTCATGTCAAGGGCATCTTGCGGGTGCCCCCGTCTTCGATGATGTGCTCCCAGAGAATCTGGTCCACGGATGAGGCGAAGTCCAATCTTGGCTGACACAACGAAGGGATGCGAGCTGCCTCCCTGTCTACATTGCGACCATCGATGGACCTCAAACACTGTCCTGCACGACCGCACTCGTTAGTTCTTCGGCCAGGATCAGCCCATGCCGAGTTTGAAAGTAGTCCTCCAGGGGTAGCAGAGCCTCCGCTCCGTGGTGTCGTCGGCTCTTGTCCTTCACGTGCCAACATCGCTGTCAGAGGGAACACCCTGCACACCGATCAGCGATCACGCCCCCTTCTGCGCCATACGCGGATCTGGCCGCGCAATAGCACAGACCACTGGCGCACCTCATCGCCCAAGCCAATGCGCCGCACGGGCACGCCGCCGAACGAGGGTTGCTCGCCGGTGAAATCGACCGCTTCACCCGTAGAGGTGAAGAACAAACCCGGCCGGTATTCGTCCAGGCGCAGGGCAATGCGTTGGGCGGGGTGTCCCAGCGTCAGGTGGAGGTAGCCGTGGCGGCGTTGGATCCGCATCAGGTTGGGGATCCCGCCCAGGCCGAGCGTCAGATACGTCCCGACATAGGCGCGCCACTCGGCTTTCTTCGCACCTGGCGGGTCGGCCGGCCCGGCGTTGTAGTCGTACGCGGTCCCGCTATCCATGTGCTCCAGGTGTACAGGGCGGCCCTGGACATCGAGCTCGAAGCTCCAGTGGCTGGTGCGTAGCGGGGTCTGCGTGTATGCCTGGTTGAAGCGGTAGAAGTGCATGCGGCGCGTGTCCTTGCTGCCCCCGCGGCGCATCTCGAGATGCTCGCCGTTCCGGCGGACGCGCCAGCTATCCGGCAGCCGGCCGACGTACTGCCCGACAAACGCCCGGCGCGCTGACGCATCAGTGCCGTCGGTCGATTCGGGCAGCACATCCTCCTGGCGCTCTGGAGCCGGTCCCAGAATGCGGTCGAGGATGCCGTGCGGGAGATCCCACTGCACGACGTGATGGCTGCTGTTCGTCAGGAAGACGATCCCCACCCCAAGCTCTGGATACCACTGCATGTTGCTGAGGAAGCCAAAGCCGCCGCCGCTGTGGTGGTGCAGGAGGGCCCCGCGGAAGCGGTTGACGGCGATACCCAGGCTGTAGCCCTCGAACTGACCTTCGCCGGGGAACGGGATCGTGACCATCTCCCGCAGGATCCGCTCGTCCATGACGCGCTTGCCGTCGACCTGCCCTCGGCCAAGGTGAAGGCGGACGAAGCGGGCTACGTCGCTGGCGCTCGCATACAGGCCACCCGCGGGGATCATCGGCACGCGCTCCGGCAACGGGACACCCGCCGCCTCGACGAACGCATCGTGCCCGCGAGCGCGATCCGGCATCGATTGGAGGGTGTCGAAGTCGAACGTGCTGCGCGTCATGCCAAGCGGGATGAACAGCTTCTGGCGGACGTATTCGGCAAAGGGCAGCCCGGAGACGTCCTGCAGGATGTAGCCGGCCAGGTCGATCCCCAGGTTGGAGTAGGCGAACCGCTGACCCACCGGGTAGCGCAGCCAGGTCTGGCGGATGCTCTCGATGTGGGCTTCAAAGCTGACCGCATCAGATGCGGCGGTGTAGTTGTTCCCCAGCGGCGCTTCGTGCGTGAGGCCGGCCTTGTGTGCGAGCAGATGGCGGAGGGTGATGCTGCGCTCGGGGGAGGCCTCGAAGCGGCTCTGGAGGTGGTAGCCCGGCAGGTACTCGGCAATGGGGCGATCCAGGTCGAGCAGTCCCTCCTGGACCGCCAGAAGGAGGGCCGTAGCCGTGAAGGTCTTGGAACAGGACTGGAGGCTGAACAGGGTGTCCGGTGTCACCGGCAATCTGTGCTGGAGATCCGTTAGGCCGAACCCCGCTTCCCACAGCGTGCCGTTGGCATCGACGATGGCGATGGCAACCCCGGGGATTCCCTCCCGGCGCAGCCGGCTGGGCAACTCCTGTCCCAGCTCTTGGATGGTTCTGTCCACCCTGCCGCGATGAAGCATGGGCTACCTCCCACCGTGCCGACTCTGAGCCACGATCATATCGCCGCGTGGAATCCGGGCGGGCACCCTCGTAGCCATCACCCTCACCTGGCAGCAGCGCATGTCCGCTCTTCCGGACCGACCAGCCCGTGCCGAGTTGGCGAGCAGTCCTCTAGGGGTAGCTAGCCCCGGACGTGACGCACAGGTCCATGCCATGACCCTCTTGAGGCTGCGCTGTTCTGGAGTAGCCCCCAGAGGATCGCCACTATCCCGCAAGGGCAAAGGGCATGTCTGGCGAGTAGACCTTGTCGAAGAACCCGAGGTAGGGGATGTCGTTCTCAACGCAGTAGATCTTGTACCTCAGCCCAGCCTGAGTCTCCTCGTTCGGCGCGTCCAGGTACTGCGCGAAGTGCATGAGCTCCTGCATCTGGATCAAGCGCAGGAACAGGGGCAGGCGGGCCAGCCACTCGTCGCTCAGGGTGTTCTCGTGGTTGTACCCTCGCATCATGTGTGCCATGTACCGGTCCATGAAGCCCCGCCGCTCGCTCAACGGACGGAACATGGCCCACCCGACACCGCCCTCCCAGGCGCAGGCTAGGTCGTAGACGAACCAGAAGTAGCAGCAGTCGTCGAAGTCGAACACCGTGATGTCGCCGGTCTCGTAGTCCACGGTGAAGTTGCCATCGTTGAAGTCGTTGTGGATCAGGCCATACGAGTGGACATTCTTGGGCAGCGCGTGCAGCTCGGCGATGAGCTGGTCGTACTTCGCTGCCACCCGCGGGAGGCGCTCACCGAACGGGAACCCAGTGTACTCGGGGAATGCGTGCCACTGCGGCCGTCGAACCGAGTCGCTCGGCGGTCGGTGGGTCTTCGTCAGCCGGTGCAACTGCCCAAGCACCCGCCCCCAGTTCTCGAAGTATTCCTCGATCGATGCCCCCTGTCGATAGCGGTACCCGTTATCGGGCATGCGCGTCCCCTTACCCCTGACGAACGACACCGCAAGGAACGGCACATCGCCTGCGGAGATCACCTCAACCAGGTTCCCGCGCACGGAGCGCACCGGGCGCGAAACGCGTACGCCGCCCTGGGCCAAGTACTCGACGAAGTGCAGCTCAGCCTGAACGGCTTCCGGCGGTCGATCGGGCCGGTACGATATCCGCAGGACGCGCCCCTCGCCCTCGCGGTGATAGTGGTACGCGAGGTTGGCGCACCCCTCGTAGTCGTTGAACCTGCCCAACTGCTCTCTGGATGACCCAAACAACCGCGCAGCCCTGCCCAGGACCAGGCGTTCGCAGATCTCGACTGCCTCGTCTCGCCTCAGATGCTTGATCCCCACCCTGGGATCCTACCGGAAGGTCGCCATCCTGGGCCTCGTTCGTCCCTCTCGGCACACAGGGGGCCCGCATGCGGGGGCTCTCCCCAGCACGGGCGATGTGCCCAAGACCGGAGGATGCGATCACCATCCACGCTTGCAGGGAGTTCGCGACGCCTGATCACTGCGGCCATCCTCAGACGGCCTCTGATCACCACGCCCTAGAAGGAGCTGCGAAGACCATGAGCTATGCGTTCGAGGATTCGGGCTTTGCCGCCTCCTGCCGAGCGCTCTCGGGCTTCTCCGCGACACCTTTCAGCTCACTCAGGACTCGATCGACGCTCTTCTGCGTTCCCAGGGGGCAACCGTCCCGAGAGTCGGGATCCGGCCTCGGTGTAGACCCGAGAGAGGAAGCCATTGGCAGGAGAGCTGCCAAGAAGAAGTGGGATGATGCGGACTTCGGCGGCGTTGTCGAGGAGAGTATTGGCATGTTTCCTGATCCGCTGGGGACGTTTGCCGATGCGGGCTACATCACGGATGTGGTGCACAGGGTGAAGAGCCGAAAAAAGGCAACGGTGGGCTGGCAGTACGCAGACGGGCAGCTCCGGATGTACAACAAACCGGATCCCCGCCTCGAGCGCGCGATCAAGGCAAAGGGTCGCTTTGGCCGGCGCTTCATCTTCGAAGACTGGGTCGCTCAGGAGTACGCGAACCTCAATCTGCTGCATCGCGCGGGCGCCGATATTGGTCGGGGCACAGCTCTCACCCCGAGAAGCGCAAGGGCTGTTCGACCAGGCGATGCGCAACGTGGCGCTGTTCTTGGCTAAGGACCGCGTTCACGGGGACCTGCCGCAGATGGTGAATGCACGGTGGAACAACGAAGCGGTGCACGTCCTCCGCAGGGACATCGAGAACTTGGTCAGGTTCTTCGGCCGGTACGGGTTGAACGCCTCGGCGACGGATCTGACGCTCGACCTCTGGGCGAGGTACCGGAGAGGTGCGCGGACCGTGGCCTAGAACCAGCCCCAGTTCCTCGGAGACGCACCCGGGCCATTCTTCGGAGCCGCAGCGCCTGTGGCGGAAGACTCCTGCGCCGCGGACCTGCTGCACACACGGGTCTTCCACTTGCACGGCCGCGCGCAAGCGTGTCGGCGCACGGATCCCCGCTGTGCAGGGCATAACCCCGATCGGCAAGCCTGCTCACCGCCGAGAGCGCAGAGAAACCTTGTTCTCGTGCTGCATCTAGGCCAATGTCCGGTTGGGCGGTCGTTCCGGGAATCCCTTGCCATCTCCGCGTGCTCAGCTCTCAGCTGTGGATCCTTTCTAGCTATGGGGATCCGACCTTGTCCGCATGGCCGCCGGCCCGCGGGCTAGCCACGCACGGGCTGCTAGCGGGCAAATCTGTAAGGTCCGACGTTGATGCTGTGCCGAGCTTGTTCGCCAGAGCGGCTACGGCGCAGCTCGATGAGGTTCAGCACGGTGTAGCCCCGCGCCGCCAGGAAGCTGATGATCGCGTCATTGTCCGGATCCACCCAGTTGTACACCGTGTCGCCACCCAGATCCTGACCCAGCTTCTCGGCGCAAGCGTACAGCCGCGAGCCCACTCCCTGCCGCCGCCACTCGGGCATCACGTAGAGGGACTCCGCCCAGACAACACCCCCATCTGCCCGACAGACGAGGTACCCCGTCATGGTCCCACCCATGCTCTCGGCCACGTAGATGGGGAAGCCTTTCTGAAGGTACTCGGCCAACTCCTGGCTCGCCGCCTCAGAGCCTGCTGGACACGGTCTACCCCGCAGCTGGGCCAGCGTTGCACGGAACTCCTCTATCAGCCGAACAAGATCGGAACGATCGCTGGTCCGAGCCAAACGGATTCTCAGTTGATCTTCCCCATAATCGTTTGGCGGTCTGCTCATCGGTTGCCTGATGTGCGCAGGCCTCCTTCCTGTAGTCGATCTGCCTCCCCAATCAGTAGAACTCACCCGCGTCCACCCGAGCCACCCGCTCGCGTGCTGTCCAGCTACAGATCCACGCGTTGCCGAGGCACTCCCGCTGCACGCTCCGAACCGCAACTCAGCGGGGGCGGTCCACTTGCCGAGATCAGACCTTGCCCTCCCGCTTCTCCTTCTTCGCAGCGCGTTTCTCCTTCAGCGTCTTCTGCGGCGGTTTCTTCTTGTCCTTCCTCGTATCCAGCGACTTCGCCATCTCAAGCCTCCTACGGGCGGGGAGTTCGTCTTCCTGATCGCCTCAGGCAGCCACAGAACCGGAGGATACACATCCCCCTGGCACAGCGGCAACCTCCTGGACCAGCCCTGTTTGTTGGAATCAGGCGTCCTGCAGCCCCCACGCGGCCAGAGCCCACAACGGTGGCGTTGATCGCGTGCAGCGTGTGCTCCTTGCTTCTGGCCCGGGGAGATCCGCTTGCTCGGCCATGGTCGAGCGGAGCGCCTCTGAGTTGACCAAGCTGTCGGACATCTCTAGCATGATCCTCGATGATCCGGTTTCCGAAGCCCCTTGAACCAGGTGATCTCATCGCGGTCACGGCCCCATCCTCCGGCGTGGCTGCTGCCGAAACTCCCAGACTGGAGCTCGTCCTTAGGAATCTCCGTGCGCACGGGTACCGGGTCGTAGAAGGGGAATGCCTCCGCGGAGAGCGCAAGAACGTGAGCGCACCGCGGGACCAACGTGCCCATGAGCTGATGCGCTTCCTCACGGACCCCCAGGTTGCGGCAATCCTGCCCCCGTGGGGTGGCGAGCTCGCGATCGAACTGCTCACCTTCGTCGACTTCGAGAGGCTGCGCTCCCTTCCACCGAAGTGGCTGCTGGGGTATTCGGACCTCAGCACACTTCAACTCCCGCTGACCCTGATCTCCGGCTGGGCAACGGCCCACGGGCCCAACCTGATGGATCTCGCACCGAGCCAGACCGATCCGCTGACCACTTCGACACTGAAGATTCTGAGCTTGGGCCCGTCCACCCCGGTTGTGCAGCATGCCTCGACGCACCATCAGATCGAGTGGAACGACTTCAGGGTCAATCCTGACGCTTCACTCAACCTCACTGAACCCACTGCGTGGAAGCGGCTGGACGGGGCAACGGCGCCGGTCGAGTTCTCCGGTCGGCTGATCGGAGGCTGCCTGGACACGATCCTGCACCTGGCGGGCTCACCCTACGGCGATGTCCCCCGCTTCGTCCGCGAATCTGGAGGGGATAGGGCAATCCTCTACTTGGAGAACGCCGAGATGGGTCCTGCAGCCCTGGTCCGTGCGCTGTGGGGGCTTCGGCTGAACGGGTGGTTCGACGGGCTCTCCGGGCTCATGTTCGGCCGTAGCAATGGCCCAGTGCCCTCGGGCGCCGATAGCCTCACCTACGAGGAGGCGTTGCGGGCAGTCCTCGCCGATGTTCCGTACCCAGTCCTCTACGATGTGGACATCGGACACAGACCGCCGCAGCTCACGTTGATCAACGGCGCACTCGCGAACGTCTCCTTCGACGCGGGGAGTGGCCACATCGCTCAGATGAGAGGATAGAGCCGACCTTCGCGAGGCGGGGTACTCCGCTGAACCCCTCTCCCGCCCTGACTTCCCCGATGGAACTGCGCTCCTCCAACGATGCCGTGCTAGGCAGAGAAGGGCCCCGGATCGGGGCGTTCCCGATCCGGGGGCCGATGCACGATCGAAGCAAGCCAGATCCCGCTGCCTACCGTCCTCCGCCGATGATGTAGTACGGTTGGAGACAACACGGGTCGCAGCAGGGGTCGCAGCACGGCCCGATGACAGGTAGCGCAGAGAGCTTGAGGTGAGGATCGCAAATGGGAACACCACACGGCCTGGCAGGTCGTGTGCACAGAGAAGAGCGGCAGTACGACCTGTCCGCAATCCTAACGTAGGATCGAAGAGCCTTTCCATCCGACGTCCTAACCGTGATGAGGTAGAAACCAGGCGAGACCTGAATGCCATCGGACGTCTTCTGGTGCCACAAGATCAAGGTGGTTGCGCTCGCCGGCGTGGGATAGGTGTGCTCGTGCACAACCCCTCCACCCAACGCCTCCACCGACCAACCCGTGATCTTCAGCGTAATCGGGCAGCAACAACCGCGGCCCGTGGGGACAACTACCTCGACAACAATCGGCTCCCCAGCCCAGAACCCCTCATAGCACGAGGGCTCAGGCGGTGGAGGAGGACAACAAGGCGGAGGGGGACACCACGAAGGCGAAGGACAGGACTGAACCCACTGCCCCCACACCAGCCCCCCGCCCAGCACAAGACCTGCAAGCACCAACAGAGCCACCCGTTTCATGCGGTCATCACCTCGGTGCCATTGTAGCGAGAGGGCATCGCGGAGTACGTGATGCGGGCTACGCTCGCCCGTGCAGCACTCTCGTGCTTCAGGCTGGTCAGGCCAACCTCCGGATCCGCACCTCGATCTCGGGGTGATCCTTGAGCAACTCCACCAGACGGGACGTATCACTGGTCCCGTAGTGGTAGGGGTAGAGGATGCGCGGCCTCATCGCGACGGCGACCTCGGCCACCATCTCCGGGGTCATCGTGTAGGGGAGGTTCATCGGCAGGAACGCCACATCGATATCCCGAAGGGCTTTCAGCTCCGGCGTGTTCTCGGTATCGCCCGCCACAAGCACGCGAAGGTCTCCGAAGGCGACTATGTAGCCATTGCCATGACCGCGGGGGTGGAACGGCTCGCCGCTCTCCCTCGTGTGGACGATGTTGTACGCCAAGATCGCCTCGATCGTCAGGCCGTGGACGACGCGACGTTCTCCGTTGCGCATGAGGATCCCGCCCGGGACCTTCTCCCCGCAACGCTCAGGGCAGACGATCTGCGTCGCATAGGTTCGGATGTGTCCCAGGGCATCCGGATCGAGGTGATCGCGGTGGTCGTGGGTGATCAGGACCAGGTCTGCCTTGGGCAGCAGCGTGTAGTCGGCGACGCGGCTGAACGGGTCCACGTAGATCCATCTCTCGCGGAACGTGAACAGGAGCGACCCGTGGCCAAGGGCCGTGATCTGGAGATCGCCTTCCGATGCCCCGACCGTATCGGTCTCGAACCTCCTTAGTTCCATCTCAACCTCCTAGGTCGCCCCTAACGAGGCGGTCGTACCCTGGCCCACGAATGTCCCTATCTGCTCTGCAATGGAGCTTAGCGCATCTCCCGTCCTCCGTCTCCTTTTCTGCGCTTCTGCGCGGCTGGCCATCTACCGGGCCCGTGAGACGAGAGGGACAGGCCGCGCTGCGCTACAATCCCCCGCCCTCGCGGGCCGAAGGAGCGCTGTGCGATCCCTGAAATCGATCTTTCGCTACGCCAAGCGGTACAAGCTCGCCATCGCGCTGACGGTGATCAGCATGTTGGCCCTCGTGGGCATCCAGCTCGTCGCCCCGTGGCTCATCCGCACGATGGTCGCCACGGTCACCGACCCTGAGGCTGGCCCAGACGCGCTCCGCTTGATAGCCCGGCTGGCATTGCTTGCCCTCGCGGTGTACGCGCTGCGGTCGGTGATGCAATTCGTCCGCTCGTACGCCGCCCACGTCGCCGGGTGGCACGTCGTGGCCGACGTCCGGCACGACGTCTACCGCCACCTGCAGCGGCTGTCGCTGCGCTTCTACGAAGACAAGCAGACGGGGCAGCTCATGTCGCGCACGGTCAACGACTCCGACCTCCTCGAACACCTCGTCGCCCACGCCATCCCCGATGTACTCGTCAACGTGCTGATGCTCGCTGGCGTCACGGCGGTGCTCGTTCGCATGAGCTGGCAGCTCGCCCTCCTCTCGATGATCCCCATCCCGTTCATCGTGTTGGCGATGCGTGGGTTCGCCCGCTATGTGCGGCCTGCGTTCCGGCAGCGTCAGGTGGAACTTGGGGAGCTCAACGCAGCCCTGAACGACAACCTCTCCGGCATCCGCGAAATCCAGGCGTTCACGCGG
Source organism: Candidatus Bipolaricaulis sp. (assembly GCA_020062805.1). Classification (GTDB taxonomy): domain Bacteria; phylum Bipolaricaulota; class Bipolaricaulia; order Bipolaricaulales; family Bipolaricaulaceae; genus Bipolaricaulis. The sequence goes on along the minus strand of JAGUVP010000103.1, from coordinate 652 downwards.
GAAGACACCGAGGCGGGCCGTATCTGGAGCCGCATCGTCCGCTACCGCGACTCTCTCTTGCGCGCCCTGCGGCTGATGGCCGTGTTTCGCCCTTCGGTCGAGTTCGCCGCCTCGATGGGAACGATCCTCCTCATCTACTTCGGCGGAAGGTTGGTGCTGGATAAGGCTCTGCCCATCGCCGATCTCGTCGCGTACTTCCTGTACCTGGAGCTCCTCTACCAGCCGGTACGGGCGTTGAGTGACGTGTGGGAGAGCATCCAGCAGGCCATGGCGGGGGCAGAGCGGATCGGCGAGCTCTTGGAGCAGGCGCCGGATGTGGTCGAGCGGCCTGGCGCAATCGAGCTTCCGGGCCGGGTGACGGGGGCAATCCGGTTCGAAGGTGTGAGCTTCCGCTACAGCGTGGGGGACATGGTGCTCGAAGACATCCACCTCGACATCCCCCCCGGCTCCGTCGCCGCCCTCGTCGGCCCGACCGGCGTGGGAAAGACGACCCTGTCCATGCTCATTCCCCGGTTCTACGACGTGACCGCGGGCGCGATCACGCTCGACGGGCACGACCTGCGCGATCTCACCCTGGACAGCTTGCGCCGCCAGATCAGCATCGTCCTCCAGGAGGTGTTCCTGTTCCACGGGACGGTGCGCGAGAACATCC
>JAGUVP010000044.1 GCA_020062805.1 Candidatus Bipolaricaulis sp. | reverse complement strand
CTCCGCCACCGTCCGCAGTCCGTCCTGGAACGACAGAGCACCGGCGGCCACCGCGGCCGTGAATTCGCCCAGGCTGTGTCCGGTCACGAGGTCGGGCTGCCACCCGTGGTCGGCAAGGAGGCGGAACATGATGTGGCTCACAGTGAAGATCGCTGGTTGCGACCGGCTGGTGTCGCTCAATTCCCCTGCCGGCCCACGGGTGCAGAGATCCCAGAGGTCCCAGCCCAATACAGCGGAGGCCGTGTCGAAGGCTTCCCTCGCTTCGGCAGACCTTTCCCCGAGAGACCGCCCCATCCCCAGAACCTGGGATCCCTGACCGGGGAAGACCGCGGCGTTCCGCATCATCTTCCCCCTGGCCTGATACTCAACCGGCGAGAATCCCCTTGCCGAACCGGGGATGTCCCTCCCCAGGTCATCCGCTCGCATTGGCCCCCAAGGCAAGGGCGATGACCGCCTCGGCGACCCGCTCCCCCTGCACTGTGGCCACCGCCTGCACGCGGTAGAAGCCCGCCCGGGCCTTGACCAACCTCGCTTCGTAGATCAGCTGGTCCCCAGGGAGGACTGGCTTTCGAAACTTGGCCCGGTCAACCCCCACCAGGTACCCAATGCCCGTCTTGGGGAGCGATCGGGCAACGAGAACTCCAGCAGCTTGGGCCATCCCCTCCAGAATCAGGTTCCCGGGCATCACCGGTTCCGCAGGAAAATGTCCGACGAAAAAAGGCTCATTGATGGTCACGTTCTTCAGGACCTTCACCCAATCCTCGCCCTCTTCCAGGACCCGGTCGATCAGCAGCAAGGGGTAGCGATTGGGGATCAGCCCCTGGATGTACGCGATGCCTTTCTCAGCCATCAGCGACGCCTCGACCACTGTGTTGTGAGCCCGGCGGAAGGGCACGTCGCCCCGAGGCCATCGGCGCACAACGTTGAAAAACGTGGGCTCACCGCTGGCACGTGAAGCCCATCGCAGACTAGAACCTGAGAGCGAATCCGCCTGGGAAGAACGTCAACCCCTCCCGACGCAGGGCGACCGTGTAGGCATCCCAGCCCGAGTACAGCGCCCACAGGGTATGGATCAGGCCCACTCCCCAGTACAAGGAGAAGCCTGGGTAGGGGAGCACGGTGGCCAGATATCCACCGCCCAGAACGAGGGCAACGTCCACCGCGAAGTGGGTGAGCGCTTTGTCGTACTCTGCATTGAGGTACTGTCCTAGACCCGGGATGGCGAACGAAGCGATTCCGTGGATAAGAGGAATCGGGTTCGGTTCCTGCCGTGTCCATCCCGCCACACCCAGGCCCACCACCGCCGCCAACACCACCGCTACGATCCGCATCTAGCCTCCTTCGATCTCGGTCAACACTTCGTCGGGGATGTCGAAGTTCGCCACGACTTCCTGCACGTCCTCTTCTTCGTCCAGGGCGTCCATGAGCTTGAGCAGCCGCTCGGCGTCCTTCCCCTCCACCCGCACCGTCGCCTTGGGGACGAACGCGATCTCCGCCCGGGCCACCGTCACACCCTCGGCCTTGAGCGCATCGCGCACCGCGGCCACATCCGACGGTGAGGTGTAAAACGTCATGACCCCATCTTCGTCAGAGAAATCGTCGGCCCCCGCCTCCGCCGCAACAAGGATCAGAGCTTCGCGGTCCGCATCGGGAGGTATCTCCCCCGCCTCGACCACCCCCCGGCGATCGAACTGCCAAGCCACGCTTCCTTCCCCACCCAGGCTTCCACCTTGGCCCTCAAAGATGTTGCGCACCGCGGAAGCCGTGCGGTTGCGGTTATCGGTGAGTGCACGGAGGAGGATCGCCACTCCACCGGAGCCGTAGCCCTCATAGGTAACTTCAGAGTACTGGATCCCATCTAAGTTCCCAGCACCCTTCTTGATCGCCCGCTCGATGTTATCCTTGGGCATGTTCGCCGCCCGCGCCCGCTCGATCGCGGCGGCGAGGGTGACGTTGGTATCAGGATTGGAGTCCTGACGCGCACAGACGATGATCTCGCGCGTCAGACGGGAGAACAGACTGGAGCGCTTCTTGTCCTGCGCCCCTTTGCGGTGCTTGATGTTCGCCCACTTGGAATGACCGGCCATCGTTTCCCCCTCAGCCCGACAGAGAATGATAGTGACCCATCGGGAATCGGGCAAGGCGCGGCGGTTGCACCAGACTGTACTGGGAAGGAGACTTGTCCGCGATGGCACCTGATCTGCGCCGGATCGAAGAGGCAGCGCGGCTCATCGCCTCAGCCCGCGCCGCGTGGGCCCTCACCGGTGCCGGGGTGAGCACCGCATCGGGGATCCCCGACTTCCGCTCTCCCGGCGGGTTGTGGGAACTCGCGGATCCGGACGAGGTGTCCTCCGTGAACGGCTTCCGCCGCAACCCGGCGGCGTTCTACAGCTTCTGGGTGTGGCGGTTTCAGCACATGGAATCGGCGCCGCCGAACGAGGTCCACACCCTGCTCGCGCGCTTGGAGGCGCAGAGGCGCCTGCGAGGGGTCATCACCCAGAACATCGACGGGTTACATCAACGGGCCGGTTCCCGCGTCGTGTTCGAGGTCCACGGCCACGTTCGTTCGGGAATCTGCCTCCTCTGCAGAAGTGCCTACCCGATGACCGAGATCATCCACCAGGCCGAAACGCTGGGGTTAGCCCACTGCCCGTGCGGGGGGCTCATCAAACCGGACGTGGTCCTGTTTG
>JAGUVP010000164.1 GCA_020062805.1 Candidatus Bipolaricaulis sp. | reverse complement strand
AGAAGCGGACGGCGAGCATGAACAGGCCGATGAGCCCCACGCCCGCGGCCGTCTCGGCGAACATCCCCACCCCTGCCCCCATCCCCGCGGCCAGGCCGAGGAAGATGAACGCGGCATCCCGGGTGTCCTTCACCGGCGTACGGAAGCGGATCACGGCCAGCGCGCCCACCAACGTGAACGCCCGGGCGACCTGGTTCGAGATGATAAGCATGACGAGCGACACGATGAGCGCGAGGTAGAGGAGCGTGTGCTGGATCGTGATCGAGAACGCCGCTCCCGGCGTGGCGAGGCGGTAGATGAGGGCTACGTAGAGACCGAGCCCAAGACTCACTGAGACAACGGTGAGCACGGTCTTCAGGCTGACAAGGATCACATCAGAAGAGCCGAACATGGGACCATACCTCCTTTGGGGATGGTGAGTTCACGACGAGGTTTTCGATGCACGCGGCGTACTTGGAACATGCCCGTCGCAGCAGGGGGAACCGGCGGGTAAGTTGGCGAAGGGTCTGGGGAACCACATCCGTGAACTTGACCTCGAGGATCGCCCCGTGGGTGAGGATCGGCCGGAGATCCTCCTCATCATGGATACCCTCGAGGCGGGGGAACGCCGCGGCACGGAGGTTCCGATCGATGGTGATCCGCACCGTGTCCTGGTCAGCAAACTCGACGTAGGCCTCCCGCTCGTAGGCAATGAGCGCCGTCGGAACGAACGCATGGCGGTCCATCAGGAAGAGAAGCCGTTGGAGCAGGCTTGGGCAGCCTTCTGTGCAGCTTAGCCCGTCCCGCCCCCCAAGACACGCCAGCCACGCATCGTCCACCCGAACCTTCTCCTTACGGTAGAGGTTCCCTTGACGGGCCTTGCGCTCGAGGAATCTGGCCGCGGCTCCCGGCTCGTCGTAGGTGCGGACGCGGTACTTCTGCCGGATCGGGCCGCCGTTTTCTTTGGCGTGGTAGCAGATGAGGCCGGGGGAGTCGAAGTACACGCTGCGGACCGTGTACGCGTTGTTGAGCCTCCCCTGCGCGTGGCGGTCCACCTCCAGCTGACAGGAGAGGAACCGGGAGATCCGTCGCGCGTCCTCGAGAGAGAGCAGGTACTTCAGCTCCAGCCGACCGCTGGTCCCAGGCCCATGGGAACCGTTCCCCAGATCCTGAGAGAGAGAGGAGGATTGTCTCGAGTCGCAGGCTGTGGCTGTCACATCGGGTTGCCGGTGGAGCGAGCCCCATCGAGAGAAGAGCATCGTTGCCTAGCCCAGATCGCCGGAAACCGCCCGTGACCTGCCGCTCTCGGGTCGATCCACCTGATTGGCAGCAGAAGGACTGAAGAACCTGGCGTGCTGCACGGAGATCACCGGAACCGGCCCGCCGCAGCGCCAGCGTAGGTCACGCTGCCCGCAACCCTGAACTGGGCAACCTGGGTCCCCGGGGTGTACGTGCCTCCCGAATAGAGGCCGTCCACAGGCGCTCCGCTGGACCGCCCCCCGGAGTAGATCGTGTAGGTGGAGCCGTTCTTCAGAAGAGGGGAAGCGACCACCACCGACTGGTACGCCTTGGCCGGGGCGAAGGTCACCACGCTTCCACTGTCCGCGGCAGCGATGTGAACGAGGCTCCCCGCCGGCTGCACCGAGGGGAACGTCATCATCACCGAGTTCACCGTCGAAGACGCGCTCGGAGCCTGCGCCATTCCGGCACTGCCGGCGGCAACCAGGTACCCGCCGGTCATGGTGAAGGTCCGATCGTAGTCGATGGCACTTTCCATGGTGACTGTGGGGCCGTGGATGAGAACGACCCCTCCGGTCATCACAATCGAACCGTTGACGTCGAACCCGTCACCCATGGCATCGATGACGATGTACCCACCGTTGATGTAGAGCCAATTGTCGGCGGCGCCGCCCATGGCCTGAGGGCCCATCTGCCTCATCATCGGAACTCCACCCGTACCGCTGGCGGCGTTGATGGCGTCGTCGCTGGCCACGATGCGGATATGGCCATTGTTGATCGTGATCACTGCGCTCTCGATTCCCTCGTAGCATGCCGTGATGTCGATGTCTCCGCCGTTGATCTCGATCGTGGAGTCGGCGTGTACGGCGTCATCCCCGGAGGCCAATGTGAGCCGGCCGCCGTTGATCGTGATGCTGTCATTGGAGTGGATCGCATCATCCGCGGCATCGATCGTGATCGTCCCGCCGTCGATCGTGATGTCGACGTTGGCCTTGATCCCTTTTGCCCTGCCGGCTGAAGCTGTGCTCACGGCAGGCTGGTCCCAGATCCGCATGCCCGGCATGGGCATCCGGCCTGTCGTTTGCCTCTCGGGGGCGTTGGTGCTGCCGCCACCTGATACGATCGTGATGTACCCGTTGCTGATCAGTACGCTCGTTTCAGCCTGGATACCGTCATCATCGGCCTTGATGCTGATCGTGCCGCCCTCGATGCGCACGAATCCCTTTGAGGGGTCCTCCTCGTTGCTGGCTTGGATCCCGTCGTTGCCCGCGATCACCGTGATGGTGCCGCCGGTGATGACAACCGAGTCTTTGCCCTTGATACCATGGTTGGCTGCGTGAACCGTGATCGTGCCGCCGGTGATCGTCAGGTCGTCCTTGCTCTGAATCCCGTTGTTGTAGTTCGCGTTCACGATGAGAGATCCGGTCCCAGTGATCGCGAGGTCATCCTTGCTGAACAGGGCTGCGTTGGGCTCGTCCGCGCCGGGGGTGTCGAACACGTACGAGCTTCCATCCGTGAGGACGTTCTCCGTGCCGACAGCCAGGGCGATCACGACGTCCTTGGCTTGGGCAACGTAGATCGGGGAACTCGTGGAACAGGTGATCCGCACCCCGTTGAGGATCAGAACGACGGGGTTCTTGTCTGAGGAGTCCACGACGATCTGCCCATCGTCCAGCGTCCCGCGAATGCTGTACGTCCCACCGGCCCGGATAAGAACACGACACCCTTGGGCGATGGCCCCGCTTCCCGTCACCGTGATCGAGCTGCCAGCAAGGTCAATCTGAGTCACAGAGGTACGGGTTATTGTTTCGCTTGCTGCAGCGACGGTGGTGAACCCAGGGCCTGGGGGAGCGGCCACACTGGTCGCCCCCCCGTCACTGTTCAGGATCCCTGGATTCCCCGCCAAGTCCCCATCCGAAGCCAACGGCGCCCCTGCCAGCGCGGGAACCTGCGACGCCGCGTCTGCTGAGTCCAATCCCCCTCTCGACAGGCACGGAAGCAGGATCAGGGCGGAAACCCCGAGTGAACAAATCACAAATCCGATGATCCAACTTGAGACGCGCATATCTCGTCACCTCCAAGAGGCGCAAGGATAGGAACGAGGGGGCGGGCAACTGGTGTCACGCCTATGGCAAATCTGTGGAGACCGATTCCATTGCCAGGCATGGCGCCTTCAAGTCCCGAGACGCATCGCCCCAGCCAACTCGCCCGTGAGCGACGGGCCACTGGCACACGCCTGACCGCCTCGGTCCTCCGGGGTCCCCTCTCTCCTGCGCAGCTTCAACCTCTGGCACCCCAGCGAACTGGAGCACATCGAATCAGCTCGGAGTTCAGGCTGTGTCCAGCGAGTGACGGAGACACAACCCTACGGGCAGGCGGCGGAACGACGGCCTCCGGACTGCCGGCTTCTGCCCGGCCACGTCAGTCGCCACGCTGGCCAAGAAGGATGGCCCTGCAGAGGATGAAGGCGGTCTTCGCTGCACTCAGCGCTGCCGCGCGATCTCCTTGAGCCGGTAGAGGAGGTCGAGGGCTTCGAGCGGGGTCAGACGATTAGGGTCGACCGCTCGCAACTCGCGCAGTACAGGATCATCGCCAGAAGAGAAGAGGGAAAGCTGTTCCCCACGAGGTTCAGACGTGACGGACGCCGCTCTTTCGGTCTCGTCCAATGCTCGTTGGGCTTCAACGAGGACCTCCTCGGGAAGCTGCGCCAGCCGGGCGACGTGGACGCCGTAGCTTCGCTCCGCCACACCGGGAAGGATGCGATACAGGAAAACGACCTCGTCCTTCCACTCCCGGGCCGCGGCGTGGAGGTTCACGACCCCGGCTGCCTCGTCCGCAAGGCGGGCCAGTTCCCGGTAGTGGGTCGCGAACAGGGTCTTGCACTCTACCCGCTCGGCAAGATGGCGGGCGATCGCCCGGGCAAGGGCCATGCCGTCGTGGGTGCTCGTCCCCCGTCCCAGCTCGTCGAGGATCACGAGCGACTTCGGCGTAGCCCCGGTGAGAATCTCCGCCGCCTCCGTCATCTCGGCCATGAACGTGGACAGGCCACCCGTCAGGGCGTCGGACGCCCCAACTCGGGCGTAGATCCGATCGAACACGGGGAGCGCCGCCTCCTTCGCCGGAACGAACGACCCCATCTGGGCCATCAGGGCGATGAGCGCCGTTTGCCTCAGGAACACGGACTTCCCGGCCATGTTCGGCCCGGTGACGACGGCGAGGTGAGCCCCTTCGCCCAACTCGAGGTCGTTGGGCACGAACTGCTTGACCTCTTCCACCATGGGGTGCCGTCCCTCGCGAATCCGAACCACGGGTTGGTCCGTGAATCGAGGTCGGACGTACCCCTTGCGGCGGGCGACCTCGGCCAGCGAGCGCAGGGCATCCAACTCCGCCAGCGCTTCCCCCACCGCGCCCAGGTCCCCGATCGCCTCCTCCACCTGGTGGCATAAGGCGGAGAACAGCTCCCGCTCGAGCTTCGCGGTCCCCTCCTCGACCTCGGCCAGTCGGTCGGCCAGCGACGCAAGCTCGGCGGAGGTGAACCGCTCGCCGCCGGTGAGCGACTGCCTCCTCCTCCAGTCGGTGGGGACCTTCGCCAGGTGCGAGCGGGTAACCTCGAAGTAGTACCCAAACACCCGGTTGTAGCCAACCTTGAGGCTGGGAATGCCGGTACGCCCCTTCTCCTCGGCCTCGAGCCCCGCGATCGCTTCTCTCAACTGCTCTGCCTCCCGACGCAGACCGTCGAGCGTGGGGTCGTACCCCACCTGGATGACAGCTCCTTGGTCCAGCGTCGGGGGGGGAGGGTCGGCGATCGCGCGGCGCACGCCCTGGCCGAGCTCAGCGGGAGCCCCCACCAGCGCGT
>JAGUVP010000143.1 GCA_020062805.1 Candidatus Bipolaricaulis sp. | reverse complement strand
GGCCGCAAGGTTGAAACTCAAGGGAATTGACGGGGCCCCGCACAAGCGGTGGAGCATGTGGTTCAATTCGATGCAAACCGAAGAACCTTACCCGGGTTTGACATGCTGGTGGTACTGACCCGAAAGGGAAGGGACCCAGGGCCTTCGGGCGCTTGGGAACCAGCACAGGTGCTGCATGGCTGTCGTCAGCTCGTGTCGTGGGATGTTGGGTTAAGTCCTGAAACGAGCGCAACCCCTGCCGCCCGTTGCCAGCGGACCCTTCGGGGTGCCGGGAACTTTGGCGGGACTGCCGGCGAATAGCTGGAGGAAGGAGGGGATGATGTCAAGTCCTCATGGCCCTTATGTCCGGGGCTACACACATGCTACAGTGCCCAGTACAATGGGTCGCCAACCCGCAAGGGGGAGCCAATCCCATCAAAACGGGGCATGGTTCGGATTGCAGGCTGCAATTCGCCTGCATGAAGCCGGAATCGCTAGTAATCGCGGGTCAGCCACACCGCGGTGAATACGTACTCGGGGCTTGTACACACCGCCCGTCACGCCAACCGAGTGGGGGGTACCTGAAGTCGTCCGATGAGGGCGCCGAGGGTGTCCTTCATGAGAGGGGCGAAGTCGTAACAAGGTAGCGGTACGGGAACGTGCAGCTGGATCACCTCCTTTCTAGGGAGTAGCCTTTGTCACACCCAGTCTTCCCGCCCGGTAGGGCCCGTCGTCCCCCTGTTCACAGCACCTCCGCGCGTCGCACTATGGACGCGCTTCTTTTTTCTTGGGCCCGAGAAGCCATCGTGGACACTCCGCCTTTCCTTCGGCCGGGCTCGCCCCGGCAGTAGGCTGCAATCACTATGGAAACCACCCAAACGAGAAGCCCTCTGACACGAGACGACCCGATCTGGGCCACAGGAGACCGGATTCGAGTTTTGGACCGCGAGACCGTGTATCATCCCGGCTCTCCCAGCACCGCGATGTACCTCGTCGAGGAGGGGCGGGTGAAGCTCTCCTATCTCCATCCGTCGGGAAAGCGGATCACGCTCGCGTTGAGGGGTCCGGGCGAGGTGTTCGGCCAGATGGCCCTGGTGGGCGAGAAGCGCCGCCGGCATCACGCCGAGGCGGTTGAGGATACAGAGCTGATCAGAGTCGAACGCGATGCCTTCCTGTTCGCGGCGCGTCGCCGCCCTGAAGTCTTCTCCGACCTCCTGGGGGTGTTTGGGTTGTGGGTGCAGGAGATCGAGGAGATCGTGGAAGACCTCGCGTTTCGCGACATCCAGACGCGGCTATCGCGGCAGCTGTTGCGACTCTCCAACGAGTACGGGGTGAAGACGAAGAGCGGGATCATGATCGGGTTCCGCCTCACCCACCGCGATCTCGCGGAGATGATCGGGTCGGCACGGGAGAACACGACCGTGGTCCTCAACCGCTTCGAGCGCGAGGGGATTCTCGACAAGCGGCGCTACCAGATCGTGATCAAGGACGTGGAGGGTTTGAAGGAGAAGTGCCAGTCCTAGGGCGGGAAGGGGGGGCACCTGGTTGGGCGGCCGCTGCGGCCGCCTTTCTCTTTGGCATTGGCCGTGGGGGAGGGACTGAGCGTCGGCTATAATGACCCATCCTGCAAAGGAGGGTCTCGATGAAGGAAATCCGCTGGCACGGGCGAGGCGGACAGGGCGCGAAGACCGTGTCCCAAGTCCTTGCCCAGATCAACCTGCGCGAAGGCAAGTACGTGCAGGCGTTCCCCGAGTTTGGCCCCGAGCGATCGGGAGCCCCGATCCGGGCCTACAACCGCATCTCGGACGAGGAGATCCTCGTCCACTCCGCGGTGTACTCACCGGACCTCGCGGTGATCGTGGACGAATCGCTTCTTACGTCGGAGAAGCCCACCGACGGGCTCCATCCCGATGGCACGCTGGTCGTCAACACGTCGTGCTCGACGGAGGAGATCCGCACACGCACGGGTTTCAAGGGGAAGATCGTCGTCCTTGATGCGGACCGGATCGGCCGCGAGGCGGGAACCGGGTTCGCCAACATCCCGATGCTCGGGGCCGTTGCCGCGGTGCTCGGCACGGCGTGGAGCATCGTGGAGGAGGAGGTCCGTCGCACGATGGGCGAGCGGATCTCCAAGGAGATGCTCGACAAGAACATCACCGCCCTCCGCGCGGCGTACGACGCGGCGAAGAAGGGGGTTGCCGGTGGCTGAGCTCAAGGGCTGGAAGGATCTACCGATCGGCGGGGTGGTGCCGGGTGGCGTTGCTGCTGCCTTGAACAAGACCGGGAGTTGGCGGGCTGAGCGGCCGGTGTGGAACGAGGAGAAGTGCATCCAGTGCCTCCAGTGTTGGTTCCACTGCCCGGACACCTCGATCGTCATTCGCGACCAGAAGGTGACCGGGGTGGACTACGACCACTGCAAGGGGTGCGGCGTGTGTGCGGCGATCTGCCCCAAGGACGCGATTGACATGGTGCCGGAACGGGAGGGAACATGCGCAAAGTGATGACCGGCCATAAGGCGGTCGCTGAGGCGATGCGCCAGATCGAACCGGACGTGGTGGCGGTGTACCCCATCACCCCTCAGTCGGAGATCGCCGAGTACTACGCGGACTACGTCCACGATGGAATCGTCCACACTGAGCTCGTCCCCGTGGAGAGCGAGCACTCCGCGATGTCGGCGTGCGTCGGCGCGGCGGCGGCCGGAGCGCGGGTGATGACGGCCACATCTTCTCAGGGGCTGGCCCTGCTCGTGGAGGTGCTGTACATCGCCGCGGGGATGCGGCTTCCGATCGTGATGGCGCTCGCCAACCGGTCTCTGTCGGCACCGATCAACATCCACTGCGACCACTCGGATGCCTACCTGGCCCGCGACGCCGGCGCATTCCAGGTGTTCTGCGAATCGGCCCAAGAGGTGTACGACTACATGCTCATCGCCCAGCGGATCGCGGAGCACGACAAGATCAGGCTTCCCGGGATCGTGAACCTGGATGGGTTCTCCCTCACCCACACCTCGCAGGTTGTAGAGCCACTCGAGGACGCGGTGGCGAAGAAGTTCGTGGGCGTCTTCAAACCCGTGCACCCGCTTCTCGATGTGGACAAACCGGTGACGTGGGGGCCGTTCGCGATGCCCGACTACTACTTCGAGCTGAAGCGGGCCCAGCAGGCGGCGATCGAGGAAGTGCCAACGGTGTTCCTGGACGTCCAGAAGGCGTTCGTCAAGACGTCCGGCCGAGCGTACGCCGGTTTTGTGGAGAAGTACCGACTCGACGACGCGGACCGGGCGCTGGTAGTGCTCGGCTCGACCGCGGGCACGGCCAAGATCGCGGTGGACGCGCTGCGGTCGGAGGGAGAGAAGGTCGGGCTGCTCAAGGTGTGGCTGTACCGACCGTTCCCGTACCAGGCTGTGGCGTCGGCTCTCGAGCGCGTGAAGCACGTGGCGGTCCTCGACCGGGCGATCTCGTTCGGAGCGATGGGGGCCCTGTACAGCGACGTAGCGACATCCCTCGTGCGTTCGCAGGTCCGCCCGGCGCTCCACAACTACATCTACGGCCTTGGCGGCCGCGACATCACGGTCGAGCAGCTCGCAGAGGTGCTCGTGGGTCTGGAGAAGGTCCATCCGGATGAGGTCCTCCGGTACATCGGCCTCAGGGAGTGACGATGCCCAACATCAAGACACTGGCCCAACGAGAGGAGAAGGAGGTCCGGTTCACGCCGGGGCACACCCTGTGCGCGGGGTGCGCGGAGCCGATGGTCGTCCGCACGGTGCTCAACGCGATCGAGGAGCCGGTGGTCGTGGCGAGCCCCACGGGGTGCCTCGAGGTGGCGACGAGCCGCTTTCCGGGTACAGCGTGGAACGTGCCGTGGATCCATGTGGCGTTCGAGAACGCGGGGGCGGTGATCTCCGGCGTCGAGGCGGCGTACAAGGCCCTCACGAAGACCGGTGCTGTCAAGAAGCGGATTCGGTTCGTGGTGTTCGGCGGGGACGGCGGGACCTACGACATCGGCCTCCAAGCCCTGTCCGGGGCCTTGGAGCGCGGGCACGACTTCCTCTACGTGTGCGTGAACAACGAGGCGTACATGAACACCGGGGTCCAGCGTTCCAGCGCCACCCCACGCTGCGCGTCGGCGACAACGTCGCCGGTGGGCGACGAGATCCCCGGGAAGCCCCAGGATCGGAAGGACCTCACCCAGATCGTGGTCGGCCACCACGTCCCGTACGTGGGCCAGGCTGCTGTGTCGAACCTGATCGACCTCGCGAACAAGGTTGAGCGGGCGATGAAGTACGACGGTCCGAAGTTCCTCAACGTCCTGACCACGTGTCCGTTGGGGTGGCGCACCCCGCGCGACAGCGCGATCGTTCAGGCGAAGCTCGCCGTCGAGACGCGGTACTGGCCGCTGTACGAGGTCATCGAAGAGAAGTACAAGATCAACTACAAGCCGAAGGCGCATGTGCCGGTGGAGGAGTGGCTGAAGACGCAGGGCCGGTTCCGTCACCTGTTCCGCGATCCGCAGGGCAAGGAGCGGATCGCCGAATTCCAGGCGGCGGTGGATCGCCATTGGAACGATCTCCTGAGGAAAGAACAGTGCCTGTCCGGCGGAGAGGCCGGGCAGGGTTAGCCGAGCGAAGGGGCCGGCCCAAGCCGTGGTGGGTGGGCTTGGGCCGGGACCTCTTCATCGGGGCTGGGGTGGGGGCAGCGGCCGGGGCCTTTTTCCACGACGCTCTGTTCGGCGCGGGCTGCGGGGCAATCGTGGGTCTCCTCATGCACCTCTACTTCCGGCTTCGGCAGTGAGCTGCAGAAGACAAGAGGGTCCTTCAGCTCACAGCCAAGAACGCTGAGGTCGCAAAAGGGAGTACCTTCATATCGCCGGCAGACGACGCAGAGGGCACCAGCCCTCGAGTTGAAGCCGTGTCCCCGAGCTTCTGTAGCGTCGCAGCTTGCCTGCCTGCTGCAGGCAGGTCTGCGACGGTCGGGGATGAACCCCGACGCTACGATCTCTTCCTCTCTGCGAACTCCGTGTCTGTGCGGCGAGAGCGGGCTCGTGGCGCCTGCGTGGGCTGGAAGGCGGGCCCCGCGGTAAGATCGAATTTGTGACAAGCGCAGGAGCTGAGCGGCAGTGTCTGGAGGGGCTGATCCAGGATCACCTGCGGCGGTACCCCGGGTTCGGCCCCGAGGACCTGGCGAAGCTCCTCTACCAGGGGGTGATGGGGATGGATCACCTCTTGGGAGATCGGGAGCGGTTCCTGAAGGAGCTGTGGCGGGAGTGGGAAAGCTTAGAACCCGTCTCACTCACGGGCGAAGTCTCCCTTGAACGGATCCACCCCTCCGGTCCGACCGCCCGGCTCAACCTGCGACCGCTCAAGGCGGCAGGGGTGGCGCTGGCCGAGATCGGCCCGCTTCTGGCTGACCAACCTTCCCAGAAGGGAGAGCTTGCGGAGCTCAGGCGGTTGTGGGACGAGGTTCTTGCCTTGGCTCACAGTGGACGAATGCCATTTACGTCAGGCGAACTCTGTCCTTTGAGCGAGGCGATCCTTGCTGGCGGACACCTGCCGGGCCACTCTATCCGCTATCGCGAACTCAACCGACCTGCGTACCGCCTGGTCCACGACGTCACCGACCCTGCGATGCGGGGAGTTCTCGCTCGAGCAGGGCTGGCTTCCGATCTACCCTGACCAGGGCTTGTCCGTCGAGATCAGAAGGGCGTGGGCCTTCGTGATCCAGTCCGCAACCGAGATGTGCTGAGGGCATCTCTCCTCACACGCGCGGCAGACGGTGCACCGATCGCCCCGCTCTGCCTCGGTGAGCATTCGGTACCGGAACCGGGGCGCGGCAGCGTCGGCGTACATCGCCACCTGGTTGGCAAGCTCGAGGATTTGCGGGATTGCGACCCCGTTGGGGCACGGGAGGCAGTACCCGCACCCCGTGCACGGAACCGGCCGCAGCTTGAGGTAGGCGACCCGAGCCTGCTCCACCACTGCGAGATCGTCGGGAGCGAGTGTCTCCAGGCCGGACGTCGATGCAGTGGAAACATTCTCCCGCACCTGGTCGAGCGTGCTCATCCCGCTCAAGACGAGCGATACCTCCGGCTGGCTCCACAGCCAATGGAGGGCCCACTC
>JAGUVP010000141.1 GCA_020062805.1 Candidatus Bipolaricaulis sp. | reverse complement strand
CCACGACGACGGCGGGGCCGGAGACGTTCGGCGGCGCCTTGGCCGTCATCGTCGTGTCGTTGATCACCTGGCATTCCGGCGCCTGCACGGTGCCGAACTTCACCGCGCCCGGGCACGTTGCCCCGGTGAAGCCGATGCCCGTGATGACCACTTCGTTTCCGCCGAATGTCGAGCCGGTGTTGGGTGTGAGCGCCGTAATCTTCGGCACGGCCGAATTGTAGGTGAACTTCGTGGCCGGCCCGGTGGGACTCACGTCGGCACCCTTACTGACCCGGACGTCGACGGCGCCCGGCGTGCCGTTGGGCGGGCTCAGCACGGTGATCTGTGTCGCGCTATTCAGGTTGAACGCCTCCACCGGGGTGTCGCCAAAGCGCACCGAAAGCGGGGCCGTGAAGTTCTTGCCGATGATGATCACGATGGTGCCGCCGGTTGTCGGCCCGTTATTAGGATTCACCAGGTCGACGATTGGCCCGTTCGTGTAGGTGTAGAGGTCGCCGGGGGTCTCCGGGCTGAGTCCCGAGCCGGTCGAAACGCGGACGTGGACGGCCTGCGGAATCGCCGAGGCGGGCACCACGGCCGTCAGCGTCTGTGGGTCGACGTATACGGGGATCACGGCCACGGCGCCAAACTGCACGACCGACTGCGAGTTGAAGTTCTTCCCCTTGATGGTGACTGTTCCACCGCCGGCCAGTGGGCCAGCGATTGGCGAGACGCTCTCCACCGTCGGGCCCGAGTATGAGAACCGCGCCTGGGGACCCGCCGGGCTGGCGTTCGCATCAACCGTGACCACTACGTCGACGACTCCAGCGCCCGGGGGACTGGTGACATCGATGCGGGTGGGGCTGACCACGGTGGCGAAGGTCGCCTGGGTGGCACCGAACTTCACCGTGGCCCCGGGGAGGAAGCCGGTACCGGTGATGGTGACGACCGTGCCGCCCACGACGGGGCCCGAGTCGGGCGAAATGGAAGTGATGAGCGGCCCGGCACTGTAGCCATAGTTCGCGGCGGTGGTGAACTGGCTGGTCCCCGCCAGGGGATGGACGAGCGTGACCTGCACGGTGCCGGTACCAGGTGGGGCCGTGGCGACGATGCGCGTGGAGCTTTCGACCACGAAGGCGGCCGGGGTGCCGCCGAAGAGCACCTCCGAGACCGGGACGTCGTAGAGGCTGGCATCCTTGAGGATGAAGTTCGCGCCGGTGATGGAAACGGTGTTGCCACCCGATGGAGGCCCGAAGTTCGGGCTCAGGCCGGTGATGGTTGGACCCTGCGTGTACTCGTATTCGCTGTCCGATGTGGCAGGGCTGGTCTTCACGCCGACGGTGAGGACCACATCGACTTTGCCCATGGAATGCGGTGGGGTCGCGGCGACGATGGTGTCGGGACCCTCGTAGACGCAATTGCTGACCGGCGTGCCGCCGATCATTACCTGGGAGATCACGGTCGAGCAGAGGGCGCCAGGCGTGCCCGTGAAGCCGCGTCCCGTGATGCGAAGCTGCGTCGCGCCGGCAACGGTTCCGGATTTCGGCGACAGCTGCGTGATGGTCGGGCCGGAGGTGTAGTAGAACAGGTCCTTCCGCTCGACCGTGTCAGGCCGACTGTCGTGGGAGTCGGTTCCGACCTTCACTGTCACGATGACATGGTGAGGCACGGCCTCGGTGAGGAATCCTGCGCAAAGCCCGGTGGGCACCTCGATGCGTAGAAGAATCTGGGTGTTGCTTGGAACGGAGAACGAACCGCAGGCGCCCAGCGGCGTGGCTGCTCCACCGAACAATGGCTTGAAGCTGATTGAGTCTGCAATCGACACGCCCGGCTGAAGGAAGTTCGTCCCCGTAATCACGATCGTGTCGCCTCCGACCGGCTGCGGCAGGGAGCCAGCGCTGCGGGGTGAGACGTTCAGAACAAGCGGCTCGTTCGTCCCGATGAGCCGGATCTTCGATGAGGAAATGGGGCCAATGAGTCCGCCGCTACTGACGCTCCGGATGGTCACGAAGATGTCCTTGCTTTCGAACCGGTTCTG
>JAGUVP010000237.1 GCA_020062805.1 Candidatus Bipolaricaulis sp. | reverse complement strand
TATGAACCGCAGCGCCTTCCGTAGGGCAACCATCGGGTGAATCCCCCACGCCTCCGCATGGCGGGTCAGCATCCCCAACTCAGAGGCATCCCCGCCCCCGGTCTGCCACCACGCTCGGAACCACTGCCAAGCCACGTCGTCCGTCTGTGGGCGCAGGATCTCCCTGACGAACTCCTCGACCCGCTCCGCCGAAACGGCTCGCGCCCCTACACGCTTGTCTTCCACGTCCCCGTGCCGCTTCCGTCTAGGCCCGGCAACAGATCGAAGTGGATCGGATCGAGTGTCCCCACCGCTTGTTCCGGTTCTTTCTGTTTCGTGCTCCATCCCGCCACCCCCCCATCGAGAATGTCACAAATACTAGCGATTGCCAAGGCCATCAATCTGTCATCATCCCGCCCCGGCGCCGCCGCCGCGCTCCCACGGGCGTCAATCACGAAAGTCCGCAGTTCTGAGAGCGTTTCGGGGTCGTAAATCTTGAGTTTACCGCTGGCTATCTGATGCCGAAACGAAGAGATGAGCGTCGGCTTGGAAGAAGGCGTTGTGAACCACCCGTAACGGGGCGTTATCCCCGACCCCGTGCGATCTAGGTAGCGCCAGCGATAGATTGTCACCACTCCCCGCTCCCGCAGCGTTGTCAGCAGCGAAATGCCTGTGTTATTGACCTCCGGCGCCACAAGAGCATGGTTGTACCAGACCGCCAACGCCTCCACGATCTCCGCCATCTCAATCGCCCCGATCCTGCCATGCCAACACGCCACCTGCTCCTGCACCGGACCCCCCTCTACGACCTGAATACACGCCGGATCAGACCCCTCCGCGCCCTGTGAAGTATCCACACCAATGACGTAGTATTTGTCCTCCCGCGGAGGCTTCCAGACCTGTAGGCGTCCCTTCGGGGACGGTGTAAAGTTGCGTCCAACCATCTCTCCGCTCACACCGGGGAAGGCTTGAGCCCGCAAAGCATCAATCAACTCATACGGAAGCAGCGGAGACCCCACAGCGATGAAGGCTTCCTCGTCGGTGAGGGGGTAGTCTTGCCTGAAGAGGTCCACGCTCCCCCGCAACTCGTCAATCTTCGAGCGCCGCCACGCCATCTGCCCCTCTGACAGGT
This sequence comes from Candidatus Bipolaricaulis sp., assembly GCA_020062805.1. Taxonomy (GTDB): domain Bacteria; phylum Bipolaricaulota; class Bipolaricaulia; order Bipolaricaulales; family Bipolaricaulaceae; genus Bipolaricaulis. The sequence goes on along the minus strand of JAGUVP010000237.1, from coordinate 1,686 downwards.
CAAACCGCCGCATGAGATCGCGTTCCTCCTCCGTAATGACCTCGCGGCTGAGGAAAATCTCCTTCGCCACCCCATCCAGCGAATATTCCGGCGCCAAGTACCACGGCAAGAAGATCGGCGTGTACCCAGTCTCCCCCCGCTTGCTGCGGAACCAGAAGTCGCGGAACCATTGACCCATCAGATGTGCCGTCGATTCGATGAAGATGGCCGACTCCACATTGTAGGGCACAGCAGGAGTCAGCGAGGACCACACCAGGTCGGGCTGCTCGTACATCGCAACCTCAGAGGCGTGAAGGACATGAAGCGTCAGACCTTTACCCGACCCCACGTTCCCCGCTGTGCGAATCTCGATCTTCGAGCGCAGGCCGGGATTCATTGGTCGGGTGCGCTCATCGGGATTCTCCAAAACCAACTCTTTCCTGTTGCTGTATCTCTTCATCGGCCGCACATCAGTAGGCAGGTTCTCGTAGAAGAACTTGGCCATCTCGAAGATGCGCGTCGTACTTTCGAGGTCATGGGCTATGCACATACAAGTTGTGTTGGGCTTCATCGCCTTCCAGAACGAGTACGCCTGACAAAAAGTTGACGAGCCCAACTGGCGGCCCTTCAACACGATGATCCGCGGCGGCAGCCCCTTCCCGGTTTGCTCTTTCACCCTCGCCCACATCACCAACTGCGCCGGATTGAACCGTAGTGGCCTGACCTGCTGTTCCTTGTCCTTGATCCGCAGGAATGTACCCGCAAAAAGCGGGAAGTCGCGCAGGATCGCCTGAAAGGTCCGGCTCATGGGCTCTCCTTGGTGGGGACTGCCAAGATCAAGCCTCTGGCACTCGCTTCCAGATACTTCGCCAGAGGAACGCTTTCCAGGTGTGCGAGAGTCGCGTTCGCCTCATCCAGCATAGTCTGAGTGTCCACGACGATAGTACCCTGCGCCTCGACCTCATCGAAGGGGAGGCGCGGCGAACCGACCACCTTGTTCAAGAGCAGTTCCGCCACCAGCGTCCCCTCCCTCACCAGCAGGAAGTTGACGCCCTCGGGCTTGTTCACCTCCGCAGTCGCTTTGAGCAAGATCGTCCGCAGGAGTGCAAGGGCGGGTCCTAGCGTTTCCCGCTGGATCGTCTCCCGGATACGCAATCCCCTGCTCTCCGACGGAGGAGCCACCAACGTAATCGTCGCTGACTTCCGCGTTCGCTGCCTGCTCGGCATCAGCCGCCTCCCAGCGGAACCAGTCGTACCGTGTCGCCAGTTATGCACGGAAATGCCCGGCGTGCAATAGGATGGCGCGTCGCCGTCCCAAGAATACGGTAAGGTTTCTGCACCCTCGACTCAGCCCCCCGCACCCGCGCATCGACCTTCCTGATAGCCCGCAGGTGATGAGTACGCTCGGCCGCTATCGAAAGCCCCAGCAGCACCCGGCGCCGAGGCTGGCCGATGCCAAGCCCATCAAGGACAAGGATGGCCGCCTGGACAGGAGTGAGATACGGCACCCTAGCCCTCATACCCGGGCCTTACCCGCGTGGCTCGGGTGCCTTCGGCAAGAACTTCAGCATAGCAAAATACACGGCTACCCCCACAGCGCCGCTCACCCCGAGGGTCACGATCCCCCACTCGCCTACCCGAGGGCCGACAATCTGAGCGGTCACAATCAGGGCCACGATCCCCACGACCACACTAACCTGCTTCCTG
>JAGUVP010000148.1 GCA_020062805.1 Candidatus Bipolaricaulis sp. | reverse complement strand
CTCGAACTGAATACCACCGAGCCGATCGTGATCCAGGGGATGAAGAACCAGCCGCCGGTAGCGCGGCTTGTCGTCACCCCGGCTGCCCCGCGGGCGCGTCAGCAGATCACGTTCGACGCGTCGGGGAGCACGGACGCAGACGGACAGATTGTCCAGTACAGGTGGGACTTCAACGGAGACGGCGTTGTCGATCTGGTCAGCACGGAGCCGACGGTGCAGTACGGGTACGTGGCGGGCGGATCGTACACTGTGCGGCTGACGGTGGTGGATAACGTGGGGATGGAGGGCACGTTCACGATGCCCCTGTACGTCTCCCCGGTCACCGTGACCGCAGTCCGCTCGATCTCGACCACCACGGCTCTTCCAGGGTACACGTTCCGGGTTCAGGTGCGGATCCACACGGACCAAGATCTGGCTGGCGCCGGTTTGGACGAGAACCCGCCGGTGGGCTGGGAGATCACGCCGGTTGCGAACGGCGGAGCGATCTTCAACCGACCTGAGGTGCAGTGGGTGTTCTTGGAGCCGATCAAGGCGGGAACCGAACGGGTCATCATCTACGACGTGACCGTTCCCCGGGTGGAGCTGCTGGCCTCGATTCGACTGCCCCAGCAGTTCTGTATCAGGGGCACGTTCCAGGCCAAGGTGCCTGACTTCGAGTTCGAGGTGGCGGGCGAGTCGTGCTTCCTCGTGAACGACTGTTTGTCCATTCTGGAAGCGGTGGCCCACCTCGTTCCGGCGAGCATGCCCGGGGAAGAGGACCGGGTGGACCTCCGGTTGTCAGAGGCGATTACAACCGAGCAACTGATGCGTGCTACGGAGCTGTGGCGGACCGATCGGCCGGTGGTGAAGGCCTGCGGCGAGCGGATTAGCCTGTCGATGCTCAAACTCATCGCTGCGTACGCCATCTCCTGCACGGGGATCGATCAACCGCTACCGACGATGCCCCCGGCGAACCTGCAGGCGCGGCGGTGGATCATCACTCCGATCCCCTGCGAGGGTGTCGTGATCGGCTTCTACGACTCGGCGGGCAATGTGGTGGGGAACAAGTTCACGGTCAAGGTCGAGATCACCACCGACCGGGATGTCTACGGTGTGGGTCTCGATGAGGATCTTCCCATCGGATGGCGTGTGACCCCGATCCAGAACGATGGTTTCATCTACAAGCCGGGAGTGGATCAGTGGGTGCACACGGGCGTGCTGAAAGCCGGGCAGACGAAGACGATCATCTACCAGGTCGAGGTTCCCCCCACGGTGACGGTGGAGACAACGCCGCCGGATCCGTGCAAGGTGCTCTCCACGGCGCTCATCGCTGGACGAGCGGACAGCGGGCACCCCTGCATTGAGGTTGAGGTTACGGGTGCGAACCGGGTCGATCTTACGGACTGCCTCAACGTGATCGTGGCCATCTCCCGATGGGATGTGGCGCGGGACACGATCGATCTGTCGCTTTCTGACAAGATCACGTTCCCTCAGGTGCAGCGTGCGATTGCGTTCTGGCTCGAAGGCACGAAGGTGCCGCGGACGTGCGCGCCGGGGATCGTGGACTACGAAACGATGAAGATGATCATCGCGTTGTGGATCACGGGCACCCCGATCTGTGAGGTGCTGCCGGGGCGGGCACCGGGGATCTGCGACCGCTGAAGAGGCGGAAGGCGCTGGTTCTTCCTCAGGATGAGGGCGGCGGGGGCCGGACGACGGCCCCCGCCTGCCCGCAGAAGGAGGCGATGATGCGAACGGTCGTGGCAACCGCGTGCGCGATAGCAGTAGGGTTCCTCGCTTTTGGACAAACCATCGGTCTGGTCGCGTCGACTGCGATCCCGAATCCGGGATCCGAGATCACGTTGCAGGTGGTGGGGGCTCCTGCCGGGGCTCAGTTCAAGTGGGACTTCAACGGGGACGGCCGCCCGGACACGACGACCAACCAACCATGGGCAACCTGGACCGTGCCTGCGGGGTACTGGGAGGTTGCGGTGGAGATCATCCAAGGCGGGAAAACCGTTTCCCGGATCACGGCAGCCGTGGTGGCCGATGCCCGGATTGGCGCGTTCCGGTCAGTGCGGTGGGATGGAGGAGTCCTTGAAGTGACGGTGACCGTGCGTGCGAAGCAGTTCCTGGTGGCCCCCGCGGTAGTGGAAACCGTGCCACCGGGGTGGGCGGCGGCGGTGATCGATGATGGCGGGGCGATCTACCGGCGCGGCGATGTGCTCGAGGTTCTCTGGTCAACGTCTCTTGACCCGGGGATGGAGCTGCGGTTCGTGTACGCCCTCTACCCACCCGCGGGAGGGGGGGCATCGGTGCGCCTCTCGGGCGCTGCCAGCGGCTACCAGGAGGGTCGTCGGGTGGAGGCGCGGGTGGCGGGGGCGGTGACCTTCTAGCGTAGGGTCCGTGCGCGGTCCCACAAGGTGGCGAACCACGCGCCGAGAGGGCGTCCGAGGTTGGGGATGCCGAGGACAGCGACGCCTGCTTCGACGTTGTGAACGAGCGAGGAGTAGGACCAGTTGGCCGATGTGATCAGGACGTCGCAGCGATCGATGAGCAGGAACTTCGTGTGGAGAGTCGTCCCCGGTTCGTCAAACCGCACTGCAACCCCGCATGCAGCGAGATACGCTGCGACCAATCGGTTGTCTCGTGCGAGGTCAGCGAAATCCTCGCCACTCTCGAGGAGAACCTGCACCTCGATCCCACGGGCCGCAGCCCGGCAAAGCTCGTCTACAATGCGGTTTGAGGGGCTGTCCGTGTACGCCGGGTAGTACGCGAGCCGATAGATCAGGACGTGGATCGATTCCGTCGCTGTCCGGAGCATGTCAGGGATGACCTGGGCATGGAGGCCGCCTTGGGGAGGGTCAAGCAGCGGGATCACGGTGGGGCGCGACCACGGTTGAGGGGCCAGGTGAGGAACCGCCTGAAGCTGTTCGTCCCATAGAAGGTCGAAGAACCTCCCGAAGGCATCTCCCAACTCCTCAGCCTCGATCGCCAGATCGAGCTGGACGCTCCTCGTGAGAGCGGACATCGTCCAGTGGGTGGATCCCACAACGACCCACCGCCGATCGATGACGAGGAACTTCGTATGGAGGGTCACATCCGGCGCATCCCACCGCACGGTCACTCCCCGCTGCTCTAAATAGGCGAGAGCATCTCTCTGCTCTCGACCGGGGCCGGTTTCCCGGGTTTCCGCGAGAACCCTCACCCTCGCCCCTCGTTCTGCGGCCGCGGTGAGGGCCTGGAGGAGCCCGGCCGTGGCCCCGTTTCCGGTGTAGATCCGGATGTCGGACAGAGAGACCAGAACCTCCGCTTCGGCAGAGTCGATCAGCTCGATGACGAACCGGGAGTACAGGGGGGCATCCGGGGTCGTGCACAGCGGGACGAGGGGCAGGGCGACACCCCCCCAGGCGAATGCGGAGAGCAGAATGGCGATGCATTTCATCGCCCGGTATGATAACCCACCGATGAACCGTGAGGTGTCCCCTGATCGGCTCCGCCGGACCTGCGATCCCCGTGCCTTCTCCTTCTCCACCACGGAGGAGCTGAACCCTCTCACGGAGATCGTGGGCCAGGAGCGGGCGATCGAGGCCCTGTGGCTCGGGTTGTCGCTCGAGGACCCCCAGCATCGGTACAACATCTACGCGTCGGGTGGGCCGGGGCTGGGGAAGACCTCCGCTGTCTCGCGACTCCTGGAGAGAGTCTCCCAGACGCGACCGGTCCCGCCTGACATCTGCTATGTGCACAACTTCCGGGTTCCACACGCCCCCCGCTACCTGCTTCTCCCAGCAGGGCGGGGTCGCGAGCTAAAGGCGGACATGGATCGGTGTATCGAGTTTCTGGCTCACGAACTGCCGCGGGTTCTCGAGTCGGACGAGTTCAAGGCCCGTGCGAAGAAGGAGCGGGACAGGTTCTCGCGCGAGCGGGACGAGGAGTTCCACGGCCTGGAAAGGAAGGCCGTCCAGCTGGGGTTCTCCCTTCAGCGAACGCCTCTCGGGATCAACACGCTCCCCCTCAAGGAGGACGGGAGTCCCTACTCGCAGGAGGAGTACGGTTCCCTCCCCGAGAGCGAACGGGCAGAGATCCTCCGCAAGCAGGAAGAGGTCCAAGGGTTGGTGAGGGAGACGTTCGCGCGCCTGGCGAAGCTCGACGAGGCATGGCATGAGGCCCAGCAGCAGCTGACGAAGAAGGCGGTGGAGTTCCTCGTCGAGCCGCGCTTTGCCCAGTTGAGCGAGAAGTACAGCGGCCTGGAGCGCGTGCTAGCCCACCTCGTCGAAGTGAAGTCGGACATTGTGGAGAACGTGGAGGGGCTTCAGGCGGCGAATAAGAAAGGACCGCAGACAGCGATCATGGTTCCAGTACCGGACAGCGGCGACCGGTTCCTTCGGTATCGGGTGAACGTGGTGGTGGATCGCTCCGGCAGCGAGGGCGCGCCGGTGGCGGTAGAGGGGAACGCCACGTACACAAACCTGTTCGGCACGATCGAACGCCGGGTTCAGTTCGGGGCTGTGACGACCGACTTCACCCAGATCCGCGGCGGAGCTCTGCACCGTGCGAACGGCGGGTATCTCGTCTTGAACGCGATGAACCTCCTCCGGTTCCCCCTGTCGTGGGAGGCCCTCAAGATCGCGCTCAAGGCTGGGGAGATTCGGATCGAGGACCCAGCTCAGATGCTCGGTTTCGCGGCCACGGAGGGGCTGCGGCCCGAGCCGCTCCCCCTCGACGTGAAGATCCTCCTTGTGGGCTCCCCGCACTTGTACTACCTCCTGTACCACTACGACGAGGACTTCCGCAAGCTGTTCGGAATTCGGGCTGATTTCGACACGGAAATGCCGTGGACCGAGAAGTCGGTACAGCTTATGGCGCAGTTCGTGCGGACGTGTCAGGACGACAACCCCGCCGTGCTTCCGTTTTCTCCCAGCGGGGTAGCACGGCTTGTCGAGCACGCGGCCGAGATGGCTTCTGATCAGGCGAAGCTCGCGACGCGGTTTGGGGAGCTTGCTTCGCTTGTGGCTGAGGCGAGCTTCTGGGCACGTGAACGCGGCTCGGGCGTGGTGAACGGGGATCACGTTCGACAGGCCATTGTCAAGGGTCGATACCGCCACTCTCTTCTCGCGGAGAAGGTTCGGGAGTGGATCACCCGTGGAAAGCTCATCGTGGACGTGCATGGTGAGGTCGTCGGTCAGGTGAACGGTCTGGCTGTGCTCAATTTGGGGGACTCCGCGTTCGGCAAGCCGACGCGGATCACGGTGAACGTGTTCACCGCCAAGAGCGGCGTCGTGGACATCGAGCGGGAGGCCGAGCTTGGGGGGAAGCTCCACACGAAGGGAGTGATGATTCTCAAGGGCTACCTCGCGGCGCGATTCGGTCGGCAGAAACCCCTTTCGCTGGGGGCAAGCCTCGCTCTTGAGCAGTCCTACTCGGGGATCGAGGGGGATTCCGCGTCGGCGGCGGAGTTGTACGCCCTGCTGTCGGCTCTGGCGGGGATTCCAGCTCGGCAGGGAGTTGCCGTCACCGGTGCCGTGGATCAAAGGGGACGGTTGCAGGCGATCGGTGGCGTCAACGAGAAGGTGGAGGGGCACTTCCTCGTGTGCCAGGAGCTCGGCCTGAGTGGAGATCAGGGGGTGATCCTGCCTGCGGCGAACGTGGACCACCTGATGCTTCCCGAGGAGATCGTCCATGCCGTGGCCGAAGGCAAGTTCCACATCTGGGCCTGCTCCACTGTTGAGGAAGGCGTGGCGATCCTGTTCGGAGTTCCTGCAGGAGAACCTGGCCCCGAGGCCACCTATCCCGAGGACACGCTCTTCCGCCGCGTAGAGGATCGCCTCGACGAGATTCGGGCGAGTCTCCGTGCGGAGTCGGAACGGGATCGGGATGATAAGGAAGAACGCTAGTCCTCACCCGCCATCGGGAGCGCATCCCGCTTCAGGAACCGGGAAAGCACTCGACCCCATACGACAAGCGGGTATCTCGCCCCAGGCTCCAGCTTCGGAGGCAGGCCCCGCTCTGCACCGAGGACGAACCCGAGCCGGGTGTTCTCGGCCACTCCGCGTCGGGCGAGAAGGGCCATTCCCACTTGACCGGTCTCCAGCGCGACACAGCTGGTGACCCAGCCCATGACCTGCCCTCCCGCGTCCACGACTGGCGCCCCGGCCCGCACCGGTCGCTGGCCGGCGGGGACACCGAAGCGCACGACTTCCCGTGTCCAGCTCTGGAACACGCGGAGATAGGCGGACCGCCCGACGAAGAACGGCTTGTGCAGCTTGACATAAGGAGCGAAACCCGCCTCGTGGGGGAGAACCCGATGGGCGCCTTCCAGCTCGTGGCCGTAGAGGGGCAGCCCGGCCTCGGTGCGCAACGAGTCCCGGGCGGCGAGTCCGATCGGCCGCAGCTGGTGGGGCTGGCCGGTTTCGAGGAGGGTCTCCCAGAGCTGCACCGCGTGCTCCGCGGGGACGAGGATCTCGTACCCCAAAGGCTCACCCGTGTACCCGGTCCGAGCGCAGAGGACGGGGATCTTGCCCACGGTGAGGTGGCAGAACTCGGTCCGGCGGAGCGCAGTCAGTCGGTGCACCTCGGGTTGAGCGAGGAGTCGCTGCAGGATAGAACGCGACCGCGGTCCCTGGAGAGCGATGTTCACGAGTGCGCCGTGCTCGCTTCCCCTGAGGTCGCGGAGTGTGACGGGCCCGTCGGGCTCGATCCATGGCCGGTCGGGGTCGAGAAGGATCTCGCCCGAGTTGACCGCCGTCAGCCAATCCCAGTCGACGTTCGCGTTGGCAGCGTTGACCACGAGGAGGAACCGGTCGCTGGCCTGCCGGTACACCATCAGATCGTCCACCACTGCCCCGTCGGGGGCGAGGAGGAATCCGTACTGGGATTGACCGGGGTGGAGCCATCCTGCGTAGTTGGTGGTGGCGAGGTTGAGGAAGCTCTCTGCATAGCGGCCTTCAACGGCGAACGCCCCCATGTGGCCGAGGTCGAACAGGCCCGCTGCTTCCCGCACCAGGCGATGCTCAGCGAGGGCCGAGGTGTACCAGAGCGGCATCTCGAACCCGGCGAACTCGACCATCCGCGCCCCGGTCTTGCGGTGCCAGTCCGCGAGGGGCGTGCGGGCGATGCCCGATGGGGCTGGCTGGGGTGTGTAGGGCTTCTTGGCGTCCGCGAGCCGCACGCACGAGCAGCCGATGAAGTACGGCTTTCGCGGCGCGGCGACTTCAAGGGGCGGTTCCTTCGCACCCCGTGATCGCGGGGAGGCTGAGAACAAGTCCTGTCCCGCCGTGCGCTTTGCCTCACCCACCGAGACGGTCGTTCCGTCGTCGAGGCGGAACGAGGCGGATCCCGCGTACGGCTCCACGACGGCCGGGCCTTGCACCTTGCGGTGAATGTCGTTGGGATCGAACAAGACGTACCCATCGGCGAGCGCGGAGAGCCAACGGTACACGTCTTGGCCGCGCTCCCGGGGGACGAGGACGGCGAATTGCGGCCGGATCCAAGGGTCGTTGGGCAGTCGGCCCACGATCGCCTCGGACAGCACCCGCCCTGCGCTGTCGAGGAACAAGGCACGACAAGCCTGGCTTGGG
>JAGUVP010000290.1 GCA_020062805.1 Candidatus Bipolaricaulis sp. | reverse complement strand
CTTCTGCCACCACGAGCAAGGCCGCTGCCCCGTCCGTGATCGGCGAGCAGTCGAACAGCCGCAGCGGCCACGCCACGGGCGGGTTGGCCCCCGGATCGCGCAAGAACGCGAGCTCGTCCGTCCACGAGGGCACAGGGCCGCCCTTCTCCCGGGCCTTGGCGATCCGGCGGTCCATGATCTCCCGAATCGTCATCCCGAACTGCGCCTTGTCGTTGAGGGCGCCGTGGGCGTGGTTCTTCCGCGCAACCTCCATCAGAGCCTCGTACGGCATCCCGTAGCGGGCAGCGTAGGCGGTGGCCATCGCCGCGTAGAACCCGGGGAAGGTGAACCCAGCCGGAAACTCGTACAGGATGTCGCCGGCCGTGGCGAGGGTGTCCGTGACGGCCTCGGTGGGGAGGGCGGTCATCTTCTCCACCCCGCCGACGAGTACGACATCGTAGAGGCCGGAGGACACCGCGAGGACCCCTTGGCGGAGGGCGACCCCACCGCTCGCGCACGCGTCCTCCACCCGTAGCGCCGCCCGCGGCGTCAGCCCCACCCAGTCGGCGAGGATCGGCGCCAGGTGCCCCTGGTGCTCGAACAGGTCGCTCGAGTAGTTCCCGATGTACAGGACCTCGATCTCGTTCGGGTCGAACCCCTTGTCCACGCTCGCCACGAGCTCGCGGAACGCCTCCACGAACAGGTCGCGGCTGTCCAGGCGCGGGTACGCGCCGAACTTGCACGCCCCAGCGCCGACAAGGGCCACGCCTCGTCCCAGCTTTCTCTTCATCCGATCCTCCCTTCGATCAGCCCTGTGCGGAGCTCGTCCTTGAGCGGCTTGCCCATCCCCGACAGGGGCAGGGCCTCCATGAACACGACCCGCTTGGGGATCTTGTACCGGGCGAGCTGCCCGCCGAGGAACCGGAGGATCTCTTCCTCCGTCACCGTGTGCCCCGTCTTGAGAACGACGCACGCTGCCCCGACTTCGCCCCACTTGGGGTCGAGAACTCCCACCACGGCACAGGTCGCCACCGCCGGATGTCGGTACAAGGCCTCCTCGATCTCCACCGGGTACACGTTCTCTCCCCCGGAGATGAACATGTCCTTCGCCCGGCCGACCACGGTGAAGTACCCCTCGCTGTCGCAGGTCACGAGGTCGCCGGTGTGGAAGTACCCCTCTGCGTCCACGAGCTCGGCCGTCGCCTGGGGGTCGCCGAAGTACCCGGAACACAGGGACGGGCCCTTGAGGACAAGTTCGCCCACCACCCCCGGACCCACGGAGCACTTCCCCTCGTCCACCGCACGCGCGTCCACGAAGAAGTTGGGGCGGCCGATGCTCCCCGCTTTGCGCACCGCGTCCTCGGCGGCGAGGGCGAACACGCCCGGCCCGAACTCGGTCATCCCGAACCCCTGCTTGAACCGGACCCCCTTCTCCTGCACGTACTTTTCGATCAGCGTGACGGGAAGCGGCGCCCCCCCGCTCGTGCAGAACCTAAGGCTCGACAGGTCGGCCCGCTCCCAGTTCGGGGCCTCGGTCAGCATCTGGTACATCGACGGTACCCCGGCGAACACCGTTACCCCCTCCCGCTCGATGAGGTCCAACACCTGCTCCGGGTCGAACTTGCGCACCTGGATCGTCGTATTGCCGAGCACGACCTGGGACGACCAGTAGCAGAACAGGCCCCCGGCGTGGAACAGGGGGAACACGTTGAGGACCACGTCGTGGTGGGTGAGGTCGTGGATCACCGTGTTCAGGACGTTCCACGCAATCATGCGGTGGCTGATAAGAACCGCCTTGGGGAGCCCGGTTGTGCCGCCGGTGAACAGGATGCACGCCGGGTCCTCCGGATCGAGGTCGTCGCATGCCACCGCTTCCCCCGGCGGGCCCTCGATCACGCTCGTGAAGGGCGTCGAGCCCCGCAACCCCGCCCCATCGAGGTGGAGAAGCCTCTCCAGGGCCGGCGCACCCGGCGGCAAGCCGGCCGACATCCCCTCCACGGCGGATCGGAACTCCTCCTCGTACACGAGGACGCGCGGCGTGGTCTTCTCCACGAGCTGGAGGAGCTCCTGGGGATGGAGGCGCCAGTTGAGGGGAACGTGGATCGCCCCCAGCTTCCCGCACGCGTAGTAGACGTCGAAGTGCTCCACCCCGTCGCGGGAGAGGATCGAGACGCGGTCGCCCTTCCCCACCCCGGCCTCGTCCCGTAACCAGCCGGCCAGCCGGTTCGCGCGCCCGTTCATCTCCCGGAACGAGAGGCGCAGCTCCGGGCTCTTCCCGTGGTCCACGATCGCGATCGTGTCGGGGCTGTACAGCTCGCGCCGGCCGAGGTAGTTGCCGACGACCACGTCAACCCTCCCTCGCCGGGAGGTGCCGTGCGCGGAGCTCGCTTTTCAGCACCTTGCCATAGGCTGAGTACGGCAGTTCGTCGGCGAACACGACCCTCTTCGGCACCTTGTACCGCGCGAGACGCTCCCCGCAGAACGCCTGGAGCTCCTCCGCGGTGGCGGATGCCCTCGGCTTGAGGACGACCACCATCAGCCCCACCTCTCCCCACTTGGGATCTGGCATCCCGATGAGGGCCGCGTCCTGCACCGCCGGGTGTTCGCGCACGGCGGCCTCGACCTCCGCGGCGTAGATGTTCTCCCCGCCGCTGATGATCATGTCCTTTGCCCGGCCGACGATGGTGTAGAACCCGTCCTCGTCCACCCGCGCCACGTCGCCGGTGCGGAACCACCCGTCCACGATCGCCTCCGCGGTCGCCTCCGGGTTCCGCCAGTAGCCGGTGCAGACGTGGGGGCCACGGATGAGGAGCTCGCCGGGTTCGCCGGGACTGACCGCCCGCCCCTGTTCGTCCAGAAGCACCATCTCGCTGTGGAAGATCGGTTTCCCCACCGACCCGAGCTTCCGCACCGATTCCTCGTCCGTCATCGAGAAGCAGTTGGCACCAACCTCGGTCAACCCGTACCCCTGCCGGAACACGCCCCCCTTCTTCCCAACCCACTCCCGCACCAATTCCACGGGGAGGGGCGCGCCGCCGCTGATGAAGAACCGCACCGAGCGGAAGTCGGCCGATCCGAACCCGGGGGCGTCGAGAAGCATCCGGTAGATCGTAGGCACGCCGAGCACGACCGTACACCGCTCCTCTTCAATCAGCTTCAGAACCGCGTCAGCATCGAACGTACGCACGAGAACCACCCGGCCCCCGATGTAGAAGAGGGGAGTCAGGAACGCGAACAGCCCCCCGGCGTGAAACAGGGGCATGAACAGGGGCGACACGTCGCGCTCGGTCAGCCCCCAGCTCGCGATCGTGTTGATGCAGTTCCACAGGACCTGCCGGTGGGGGATCATCGCCCCCTTGGGACGGCCCGTGGTCCCCGACGTGTAGAGAAGGAGGTACGTGTCGTCCCCATCGAGCGGTGGGAGGGACGGCTCGGAGTCCGGACACCCAGCAACCTCGTGCTCGTACCGCCGACCGCCCACGTCGGCCCCGTCTACCCCGGCGACGTGGGGGATCGGGACCTCGGCACAGATCGCCCTCGTGGCACCGGCGAACTCCGGACCGCAGAGGAGAACCTTCGGGGTGCAGTCGCCCACGATGTAGGCGAGTTCCCGCGCCTGGAGCCGCCAGCTGAGAGGCGCGAACACCGCACCGATCTTGCCGAGGGCGCACAGAAGGTCGAGGTAGGCGAGGCAGTTGTGGGCGAGGATCGCGACCCGGTCGCCCTTGTCCACGTCGAGCTTCCGTAGGTAGTGCGCCGCCCGGTTCGCCCGGCGGTTCAGCTCGGCGTAAGTGTAGCCCTGGCCGTCGCTCCGGTCCACGACCGCGATCCGGTCCGGCGTCAGCTCTGCTCGGCGGGTGAGGAGATGCGCGGCGTTCATCGTGCCCTGCTCGTACACGACGGCCATCCCGATCTCAGGTCCCGAGGACCATGCCCCCGTCCACGCGCAAGACGGCGCCCGAGACGTAGGCCGCCTCGTCAGAGGCAAGGAACAGGTAGGCGTTGGCGATGTCCATTGGCTCTCCCAGTCGCCCGAGCGGCGTCCGGGCACGCATCCCCTCCAATACCTTCTCCGGCATCGTCTTCAGGATCTCCGTCGCCGTGAACCCCGGGGCGACCGCGTTCACCCGGATCCCGTACCGGCCGAGCTCGCGCGCCCAGACCTTCGTCATCCCGACGAGGCCGGCCTTGGTGGCGACGTAGTTCGTCTGGCCGAAGTTCCCGTCGAGTCCGGCGATCGAGGTCGCGTTGAGGATCACCCCCGACTTCTGACGGATCATGATCGGCGCCACGACCTGAGTGCAGAGGAACGTCCCCTTGAGGTTTACCGCGAGCACCAGGTCGAAGTCGGCCTCCGACATCCGGCCCACGATCTCCCCCTCCTTCACCCGTACGAGCTGGTGGTCGCGGATGATCCCGGCGTTGTTGACGAGGATGTCGATCCGTCCGAAGCGGGCGTGAACGTCGGCCACCCACGCCTCCACCGCACCCTGATCGGTGACGTCCACGCGACGGAAGTCCGCCTGCGGGCCCAGTTCTTGCGCTGCCCGCTCCCCCGTGTCCTGGGACACGTCGCAGATCGAGACCCGCGCCCCCTCCTCCACGAACCTCTTCGCCGTAGCCAGGCCAATCCCCGCCCCCCCGCCGGTGATGAGGGCCACCTTCCCCTCTAGTCGCATCGGTCTCCCTCCTTGCACGGTCCCCAGCGGACCACGCCCGCTCCCCACACGTAGCCGATCCCCGCCCCGACCATGACCATCAGGTCCCCGTCCTTGAGCCGTCCCTGCTTGAGCCCTTCGATGATGTTGATGATTGTGTCCTGCTCCCCGATGTGGCCGTAGCTGTCGTTGTACACACCCTGCTCCTCGGTGAGGCCGAGCCGCCCGAGCATGTCGCGGTACCCCGACGGCTTGATGAGAACCATGTTCAAGAACGATGCGTCCTCGCGCGTGCGCCCGCTCTTGCGCAAGGCCTCGTCCACGCACCGCATCCAGTTGTCCATCGAGACCTCATTCAGCCGCGCCTTCATCTTCTCCTCAGCCACGAGGTCGAACTTGAACAGGTCCTGGGTCACTGCCTCGTCGGTGGGGAACTGGACCGTTCCGCTCGCGGGAACAATCACATCCTTGCTCATCGACCCGTCGGTGATGAGGTGCGATCCAAGGACGTGGTTCCGCGGCCACCCCCGGCGGAGGAGCATCGCCCCTGCCCCTGCCCCGATGTTGAACAGGAACGTGGTCCGCAGGTTCTTGAAGTTGATGAGGTCGCCTATCCGGTACCCACCCGCGATGAGCACGGTGCGGATCTCCGGATCAGAGCGCATGATGTCCTTGGCGATCTTGAGGGCGGCCACGGTCGTACAGCACCGCATGTGGATGTCCATCCCCCACGCCCGCGTCGCCCCGATCTGGTAAGCAAGGTCGATCCCCGACGTCCACAGGAGGTACTCCCGCCACTCCTCGGTCGTGCAGATGACGAGGTCGATCTCCTCGGGGGGGATGTCGCACCTGGCGAGACAGTCTTCGGCCGCCAGCACACCCATCTCGTTCGGATGAAGGTTCGGAGGCGCCATCCGCTTCTCCGTGATCCCGAGCTTCTCCTGCACGACCCACTCTGGAAGGCCGCTCTCCGCCGCGATCTCGGCAGCGGTGATCACCCGCTCGGGCAGGTACATGCCCACGCTGACAATCCCTACGGAACGATCGGATTCACTCATCCCCGCCTCTCTCATCCCGGCCCAAGACATCGGAGCGTGCTGATGCGTACGTCTTGAGGTGCCTGCCGTGCAGAGCCCGGGAGGGGCCCCGAGAATCGGGACCCCTCCTGTATTTCAACGACTAGCGGTTCTGCGTCCAGTCCCACTCCGTGATGAACTCGGCTGTCCGCACTCCGTTGATCGTTTTCAGCTGGTTCATCCACAGGGTCTTGATCCCGTAGTGATCATCCGGCCGGTACGTCACGGCCGGGATCATCCCATCGGCATCCCAGCCGGTGAACGCGTCCAGAGCATCAATGAACGCCTGCCGGGTCAGGTTCGGGCCCGCATCCATCAGAGCCTTGGTGACCATCTGGGCGCCAACGTAGGCGATCATCGCGTACGCGTTCATGAGCTCGCCCGGGTAGTAGCGCGCGTACACCGCCCTCATCGCGGCCGCGGCCTCGCTCGTGGGATCCTGCGGATCTGTGCCGAACCCCGGGAAGACCACGCCCTCGGCAGCCTCGCCCGCAAGATCGTAGAGCTGCAGTGTGATCGTGTTGATCCCGACGAACTTCGGCTTGAACCCCAGCAGGTCGCACTCCACGATCAGTTTCGCTGCGTCGCCGACGTAGCTGAAGAGCAGGACGGCCTCAGCTCTCGCCTGGCGAAGCGCCAAGGCATACGCACTGAAGCTCGTCTCGGTCCCCGGGTACTTGACGACGATCACCGGTTGAACCCCCTGAACCTTCAGCTCGTCGAGCGCGAAGTCCAGAAGCTCGGTCCCCATTGCATCTTCAACCACAGCGATCGCCACGCGCTTCGCGCCAAGCTCGAGCACCGCGTACTGGGCCGCTGCCCGGCCGAACGACTCGTTGTTCGGCTGGATCGCGAACACGTGCGGCACGGTGGGCGAGGCCAGCGTGAGCCAGTTCATGTGCGGGGACACCACGGGAAGCTTGTTCTCGAGGATGTAGGTCCAAGAGGCCGCCATCCCGATCGTCCCCAGGGGGTTGACGAGGGCGAAGATGTTCTCCTGCTCCACGAGCCGTTTCATCACGGCCACCGTGTTCGCCGGGTTGAACGCGTCGTCGAAGGCCAGGAACTCGATCTTCCGCCCGTGGATTCCGCCGAGCTCGTCGTTCACGTAGCTGTACCACGCCTGAGCGCCCCGCATCACCGGGACGCCGATGAACGCCACCCCACCCGACTGCACGATAAACGAACCGAGCTTGATCGTGGTGTCGGTCACGCCAGGCGTCTGCGCAAGAAGTCCCCACGAGGCGCCCACCACACATACCGCTGCCATCGCTAGAACCAGAAATCGCTTCATGACTCTCTCCTCCTTTGTACCTCACCGTTCCCGATGCTGTCCCATCAGACGGCCCACGTCGCTGTACCCTGCGCTAGTTGTGCACACCACCTCCCGTGTCGTCCGGCAGAGGACCTGCCTTGTCCTTCGTACCTAAGTACAACTGCCGAACCCGATCGGTTCGACGAAGCTCGTCGCTCGATCCGCTGAGGGCGACCTTCCCCGTCTCCAGGACGATCCCGTGGGACGCCACCTCAAGGGACAGGTAAGCGTTTTGTTCCGCCACAACCATCGTGATCCCCTCTCGCCCCAGGGCCGCCAAGCGGTCAAACAATTGCCGCACGAGGAGAGGCGACAGG
>JAGUVP010000179.1 GCA_020062805.1 Candidatus Bipolaricaulis sp. | reverse complement strand
GTTCAGGCGGCCAGCGGCTCCAGCGTGGCGGCGGTGCTGTCGACTCGCCGGAGCATGTCGTGGAGATCGGCGGTGCTGAACCGCCAGTCGAACGGTCGGGCCGTGGTGTTGTAGCGGTCCTGGAAACGCAGCAACCGATCACCGAGCTCGGCGAGGTCAGCGAAGTCGCCGGGCTTGACGACTTTGCGTTGCACGATCGAGAACACGACCTCGATCTGGTTGAGCCACGATGCGTGCACGGGCAGATGCACGAGCCGGGCGGTCGGCCATGCGGCGGTCATCCGTGCGATCGACCGTTGACCGTTGTGCGAGGAGCCGTTGTCCACAATCCAGAACACCCGCCGGGCTGACGCGTACGGCTCGGTCATCATCACCTCTGCGACCAGGTCCATGAACGGCACGATGCCGGTCTTGTCGGCGATCTGGCCGAACAGACGGGCCTGGTGCACGTCGTAGGCGGCCATGTAGGCGAGGGTCCCGCCCCGCTCGTAGTCGAACTCGACCTGCGCTACCCGGCCGGGACCGGCGGGACGGCCCTGCTGGGAACGGCGTAACGCTTGCAGCTGAGACTTCTCGTCGGCGGAGATCACGTAGTCGTCGGGACCGAGCGCGACCCCGTCCCACATGCGGGCATACAGGTCCAACACCCGCGCCGCTCTTGCCGTGAAATCTGCGGCCCGGGGCGAGATCCAGGACCGGTAACGCCACGGCTTGATGGCATCGGCATGTAACCAGCGGCGCACCGTCGAGGAGGAGATGGCGTCCACGAGCCCCTCGTGGACCGCTTGGGAGGCCAACTCCATCGAGCTCCACCGTGACAGCGGCACCGCCCGCTGCTCGGGGGGCTCACACGCCAGGGCCTTGACCCCGGCCACCACCTCAGGCCCGAACCGGCGGGGTCGTCCCGAACGCGGCCGGTCATCCAGACCGGCCATCCCCTCGATACTGAACCGCTTCCGCCAGCGGGACACGACGTCGACGCACACCCCAACCCGAGCGGCGATGTCGATGTTGCGCACACCCTCACTCGCCAACAGCACGATCCGAGCCCGCAGCACCAACGCATGCGACGCGGTCCGTGACCCCGCCCGCTCCAGAAGCGCCGCCCGCTCCTCGCCCGACAACACCACCACGAACGGCGACCAACGCGACACCCCACCTCCAAGCAGGACGACCCGGCCCAAAGTTACACCGCTGTACTTATCGGCGGCACCACTAGTTCAGGCCAGGCCGAGCTGCACGTCCAAGCGGTGGTGGTAGTGGCGCAGGCGTACCTCTTGGTACGTCGCGGTGATCAGGTCGGTCTGGCGGGCGGCCCGCAGCCCCTTCTGGACCTTGGGCAGGTTGGCCATGTCCTGGTCGATGACCATGCCCAGCAGCTCGAAGCCGGGGGCGTGGCTCCAGCTCTCACCCGGTTCCAGCCAGTGCTCGGCCGCCACCGTGTAGTCCCCGTCGTCGGGGATGGGGTGCAGCAGCATGATCTCCATCAGGCTCCGGTTGGGGTCGTCGCCCCAGGGACGGAACCGGTAGGCGATGGGGATGCTGTAGCCGATCCACGGCGAGAAGTTGGGGAACAGGAAGTACTCGACGCTGTCGAGCAGCTCCGCCTCCGAGGCGGCCGACAGGTCCACCCGCCAGCGGCGCGAGAACGACGCCCGGAACACCTCGCCCAGGAAGTTCCGCACCGATGCCTCGTCGAGGTCCTCGGGCACCGGGCGGCGATCCTCGGCGGGCAGCAGCTTCTGCACCGTGGTGGCGATCTCGGCCGGCGGTACCGTACCGATCAGTCCGGAGGCGGGCACGGCGATGGCCTGCATCAGCCGGTTCACGTTGGGGCCGAACGTGTCGTACTGGATGTCGAAGTCGTTGGCGAAGCGAACCGTGTGGGGGTGGGTGGTGGGCACGTGGTAGCCCTCCATGAACGCCTCCTGGGTGGTCTTCCAGTTGGCGTCGACCACCTGGCAGGCGTGGTGGGCAACGTAGCGACCATCGAGCGGGTGCTGGGCGAAGTGCTCGATCAGCGGGCCGGCGAAGGATTCGAACGGCTCGGGGTCGGCCCCCGGGTGCACGAACACGAACCCACCCCAGATGGCCACCTTCGCCTCGGGCAGGCACAACGACGATCGGTCGACGTGCTCGAAGTCCCAGGCGGCGGGCATCGAGCGGAACGTGCCGTCGATGCTCCAGGCGAAGCCGTGGAACGGGCACTTGAAGATGGCGGTGTTGCCCTTGCCCTCGACCAGGGTGGTGCCGCGGTGCAGGCACGAGTTGTGGAACGCCCGGATGGTCTGCGGATCGGAGCGGACCACGATCAGGCTCAGATCGCCCACCTCGTAGAGCAGGTGGTCTCCCACCTCGGGGAGGTGCTCGACCCGGCAGGCGAACTGCCACACGTTCGACCACATTCGTTCGCGCTCCAAGGCGGCGAAGGCGGGCGACACGTAGCG
>JAGUVP010000127.1 GCA_020062805.1 Candidatus Bipolaricaulis sp. | reverse complement strand
TGGGGGATCGTCTGCTGATGTTCCACAGAGGACGGGTGCTTCTCGATGCCTCAGCCGGGCAGAAGAGGGCCCTCGGGATCGAGGGGCTGGTATCGCTGTTCCACCGGGCTGGCTGTGCCGAAGACGAGCTCCTTCTCACTTCCGCCCCCAGCTGCCCTGGCGTGCAGCATCCAAAGGACAGCGGGTGACAGGCGCTGGTCGGCTCCCGTATCCCGGTCCACTTACGGAGCTGGTTCGGCTCGAAGCTCCGGCTTACAGCTTTTCCTGGGCGCTGGGCGAGCGTGAAGGCTCTCCACGCGGCAGCGGCTCCCCCTACGGCAACTCCACCCACTGCAGCCAATCGGCATCGGTTGGTTGTGAAACAGGACTGCTGAGCTGGGCTGTGGCGCGGTTCGCGGCCTGCAGCTGGACGTCGTAGAAGAACCACCGGCCTGCCAGGAAGTCATCGCGCGAGTCGGGAGGAAGCTGGCCAACCCGGATGTACCCCGTCCTCGCCGGGTCCCCCGTCGTCTCGCAGAAGACGAAGTACCTGTTTGCGTGCGTGTAGTAGCCAACTTCATAGGGCGCGTTCTCGATGAACGATCGGTGGACCTCCACCGCAGTCGCCGCATGTCCCGGCAATAGCAGAAAGTGGACCCCGTAGCCGAGCGGCCGCACCAGGGAGGTGTAGAGAATGCTCGTATCCTCGCAGTCTCCGGCCACCTCGACCAGCGTCTCGATGGGGTACTTCGGCCACTCCTCCAGTTCATCCTTTGTGTAGGGGATAGCGGCTGTCACGAAGTCCAGCGTGAACTGAAGGAGCTTGTGGTAGAGCTGTCCTGCGCTGTACCGTGCTTCCATGGCCCGGATCAGCTCGGTAGTGAGAGCCTCAATGTACGCATCGTCGTTAGGATCGGTTACGTAGCGATACCAGTCGCACGAGTCGTCGAGGCACCACCGCCGGTGGCTCTGGCTCCGGTAGTGCGCGTACAGGGCGCTTGGGATCCGAAACTCCCATGTCCAGGACGTCCCATCCGACTGCCAAGCGAAGGAGCGAACGTAGGTGTCCGGCCCGCTCACCCCATCGGGCATGCCGCTGTGGAAGCACCCGGAGACCGAGCACAACACAGCTCCCATCACCCAAAGGGCGCTACCACACCGCACGTACCTCATCCGCGCATCGCGTGGCCCTACGGCCCGACCTCCCACAGCCGGACCACCTTGTCGGCTCCGCCCGAAGCGAGGATGCCCCCATCCGGCGCGTAGGCCAGCGTGTTGATCTGGGCGGCATGTCCCTTGAGGGTCTCGCGCTCCTTGGCCGTGGCCACATCCCACACCACGACCGTGCCCACGGCTGAGGCGGCAGCGATGGACTTGCCATCCGGCGCGAACGCGACAGCCCGCAGACCGGTGCTCAGAGCGCCGATCGTCCGGGCGAGCTTCCCGGTGGCCATATCCCACAACAGGACCTTCCCGTCCAGGCCGGCGGACACAAGGAGCTTCCCATCTGGGGAGAACGCGACCGACCGCACCGCGCCCGTGTGCTCGGCAAGGGTGTGCTTGATCTTCCCCGTGTTCGCATCCCACACGAGCACCGCGCGATCGTCAGATCCGGAGGCGATCGTCTTTCCATCCGGAGAAAACGCGACCGTGCGCACCGGTCCTGTGTGCCCGGAGAGGGTTCGCCGGGTCTTGCCCGTGGACAGCTCCCACAGTCGGATCGTTGCATCCGATGCCCCAGAGGCGATCACCTTGGCGTCCGGGGAGACTGCGACCGCCCACACGCCCCCCGTGTGGCCACGCAGGATCTGCGGATCGCGTGCTCCAGCCAAATCCCAGATACGGACGGTGTTGTCGTTGGATCCCGTGACAAGGGTCTTCCCGTCGGTGGTAAACGCAGCAGCGTACACCCCACCCGTGTGACCGCGAAGGACCTGCACTTCCTGACCCGTCGCAGGCTCCACGAGGCGGATCGTGCCGCCGGGCAAGCCTTGGGCGAGGCGGCTTCCCGCCTGAGCGAACGCGAGGCAGAGTACGGGTTCCGGCGAGACCACGCTCTGAACGAGGACGACCTCAGTTGTGACCCGGCCAACGTTGTCGGCCTTGTCCCGCAACTCGACAAACACCGTCTTCGCGCCAGGTGCGGCAGAACCCCCGGACCTGGCGAGGTCCCAGGCAAGGCTTGGCGCGAACGGTTGCCACGGGCTCCACGTCTTGCCGTCGTTGGAGAGGCGCAGGGAGGCGACGCCGCTCCCCGGTCCGTCTCCGGCAAGGTCCGTGGCTTCGACGACGAGTGTGATCTCGGTTGTGAACACATGGCGCGCGTTCCCGTTCGTCGCGACCTCGCCTGTGGGCGGGGTACGGTCGGAGAGGATTCTGACCTCGGCCAGGTTCTTCTCGTCGCGGTTTCCGGCGCCGTCTTCGAGCCACACGTGCAGGGTCTGGCTCCCCTCCGGAGGGGAGTGGACGATGAATGGGTTCCTCGTGGTCCGGGTGCCGTCGTCTGGAGCTTGGGGGGCGATCCCGATCGTGTACCAGGCAGCGGCGATCCCCGTCAGGTCCTCCGGCGCAGTCCAGCTGACGGCGATCGTCCCCTTGGTCCAGTCATCGGGAGCCGCGGTCAGCGCAGTCGGAGCCGGTGGCGGATCTCGGTCCAAGGCTCGCGCGCTACCACCGAGGGTTCCCCTCCTGTTACCGGTGACGGCGCCGAGCGTGGTCTGTCCGGCGATGGTGGAGTGGCCATCGGCCCACATCCCGTACCCATCGTTGCCGTGCATCTGGCATCCCCGGATGTCGGCCATCGAGGCGGCAACGTGGATGCCATCGCCTGTGGAGCCAGTGACCGTGCTGTCGATCACAAGAGCCCGCGAGCCGAGGGTGATGAGTATCCCGTGGTTGTCAGCTCCGGTGACGGTGGTCGTGCGGAGGGTGGCGGATGTGCTGTGAAGAGAAATACCGCCTGAACCATCCACGGCGCAGTTCGCGACGGCTACTCCCGAGCTGTCCTCGAGGCGGATTCCCCCGCGGATGGTCAGCCCGGACAGCGTGACCTGGGTCGCTCCCAGCACGTACACGTACCCGGCAATCACGCTCGGCTCGGGACCTGCTCCACGGACATCGAGCGGCTTCTTCAGCCACACGTCGCCGTGGTAGGTGCCCGGCTCGATGAGAATGGTGTCGCCCGGGGCTGCCGCGGCGATTGCCTCCTGAATGTCTGTGAACGTGCAACCCTCCGGACACACGACCCACGTCGCTCCCTGCGCCAATGCGGCCCAGCACGCGATGAACAGGGCCACCCCTCGCACCCTTTGGCTCATGCACCGCCTCCTCTTGGGGCCCTCCCCAGTGACAGCGACCGTCTTATAGCTTTGAACCGTGTAGACGTCAAGCAGGGGAGGGCGGGTTGGGGGGGGCGCGCCACCCCCCCAGAGCTTCTTCGAGCGGGGCGAGGAGCTTTTCCTGCAGGGCGCATGCCGTGTTCGAGATCTCCTTGTGGGCACGCGCGAACCCGCGGCGAAGCGGCGACGCATCGAGGGAGAGGG
>JAGUVP010000324.1 GCA_020062805.1 Candidatus Bipolaricaulis sp. | reverse complement strand
CTCCGCCACGTGGTGGGAGGAGGCGCTGGTCGCCCTTCCCCGCCGGTTCCGCGGGATCGCCCCCGACCTCCGCGGGTTCGGGGAGGCGGACCCGGAGGCGGTGGTGGACGCAACCTGTGGGATGGGCGATTTCGCCGCCGACGCGATCGCCCTCCTCGACGCGCTGAGGATCGAGCGGGCCCACCTCGTGGGGAACTCCCTCGGCGGGGTGATCGTGTACCACCTCCTCGCCGTCCATCCGCGGCGCTGGTTGTCCGCGACCCTCGTCGGCCCTGGTTCGCCGTACGGGTTCGGGGGAACGAAGGACGAGAATGGTACCCCCTGCTACCCCGACTACGCTGGATCGGGCGGAGGTCTGTTCAGCCCGAAGCTGGTCGAGCGCATCGCGGCGGGCGATCGTTCGACCGACCACCGGTTCTCCCCGCGCAATGCGCTGCGTGACCTCGTCTACAAGCGGCCGTTCGTGCCCCCGCGGGAGGAGGAAATCCTTGACGCCCTGTTCCAGGTCCATCGCGGCGGCCGCGACCTCCCGGGCGACATCGCGCGTTCCCCCAACTGGCCGTACTTCAGTCCCGGCCGGTGGGGCGCGACGAACGCCCTCTCTCCGAAGCACCTCCTGCCAGCCGAGCGGTTCGTGTCTGCTGATCCGAAGGTGCCCGTTCTGTGGATCCGTGGGGAGGACGACGTGGCGATCTCCGACCGGGCGGCGTCCGATCCGGTCACGTTCGGGGACATGGGGCTCATCCCCGGCTGGCCGGGGCGGGAGGTGTTCCCGCACCAGCCGATGCTCAAGCAGACGCGGTACGTCCTCAACCGGTACCGGGAGGCTGGGGGGACGTACGCCGAAGTCGTGATCCCGGACTGCGGGCACGTGGCGTTCATCGAGAAGCCACGCGAGTTCAACGCTGCCTTTCACACGCACCTCCGCTCCTAGCGGAGAGAAGCGAAGAGATGTCGACACACATAGGGGGAGAGATGAAGCCGACGTATGACGAGGTGTACCGCCGCTCGATCACCGACCCGGAGGGGTTCTGGGGAGAGGAGGCGGCGACGCTCCACTGGTTCCGGCCTTGGGACCGGGTCTGCGATGACTCCAAGGCTCCGTTCACCCGGTGGTTTCCCGGGGGCGAGACGAACCTCTGTTACAACGCCGTGGACCGCCACGTCCTGGCGGGGCGGGGGGGCAAGCCGGCGATCCTCTGGGAGAGCCCGGAGGCTGGAGCGAGCAAGCTCCTCACGTTCGGCGATCTCCTCGGCGAGGTGAACCGGTTCGCCGCGGTCTTGCAGGGCTTGGGGGTGAAGAAGGGCGACCGGGTCCTCATCTACATGCCGATGATCCCGGAGGCCCTGATCGCTGTGCTCAGCTGCGTGCGGATCGGTGCCGTCCACTCCGTGGTGTTCGCCGGGTTCTCGGGCGAGGCCCTCGCCCACCGGATCGAGGACTCGGCGTCGAGGGTCATCATCTGTGCCGACGCCGGGCTCAGGAAGGGCAAGCCCGTCGAGCTGAAGAAGATCGTGGACCGGGCGGTGGACCTCGCGTCCACCCCGGTCGAGCACGTGGTGGTGTTCGACCGCGGGATCTCGCCGTGGGCGCCGGTCGCGGGCCGCGACGTCCGCTGGGTGGAGGCGACGGAGGAGGTCGGCGTGGGAAACGTTTCCGCGGTGCCGATCGAGTCCACGGAGCCAAGCTACATCCTTTACACGTCCGGGACCACCGGCAAGCCCAAAGGCGTGGTGCGGGATACGGGCGGGCACATGGTCGCCCTCCATGCCTCGATGCGCCTCGTCTACGGGTGCGGTCCAGACGACGTGTACTGGTCCACGTCCGACATCGGGTGGGTCGTCGGCCACAGCTACATCATCTACGGCCCCCTCCTCGCGGGGATCCCGACCCTGGTCTACGAGGGAACGCCGGACAGCCCGAACCCCGGGATTTGGTGGGAGGTCGCCGCGAAGCACAAGGTGACGGTCCTCTTCTCTGCCCCGACGGCGATGCGGATGCTTCGGAAATACCCCGCCAGCTGGGTGGAGAGCCACGACCTGTCCAAGCTCCGCCACGTGTTCCTCGCCGGCGAGCCCCTCGATGAGCCAACCTACCACTGGGCTGTGCAGACGCTCAACAAGCCGGTCGTCGACCACTATTGGCAGACGGAGAGTGGGTGGCCGATGATCACGAACCACATGGGGCTCCAGCCCCTGCCGGTGAAGCCGGGCTCGCCGACCCGGGCCGCGGTCGGGTGGAAGCTGGAGGTCGTGGACGAGAAGGGAGACCCGCGGCCCCGCGGGCAGCGCGGGTACCTGGTGGGCCATCCGCCGCTTCCGCCAGGCGCGCTGCAGACCCTGTGGGGCGACGACGAACGCTACGTTCAGAGCTACTGGGATTACTTCACCCGTCATGCCAAGCGCCTGTACTTCTCCGGCGACTACGCGATCCAGGACGAGGACGGGTACTTCCGCCTCCTCGGCCGAGCCGACGAGGTGATCAACGTCGCCGGGCACCGCATGGGGACGCGAGAGGTGGAAGAGGTGGTCTCCGGCCACCCCGGGGTTGCGGAGGTATCCGCGATCGGGATCGAGGACGAGGTCAAGGGCGAGGCGATCGCCACGTTCGTCGTGTTGAAGAAGGGCGTCGAGGAGAACGAGGCCCTCCACAAGGAGATCGTCGGCCTCATCCGGGAGAGCATCGGGCCGATCGCCACCCCGAAGGTGTTGCGCGTCGTCCCCCGGCTCCCCAAGACCCGCTCCGGCAAGGTGATGCGTCGTGTCCTCAAGGCCCTCTGCGAGGGGAAGACGATGGGGGATCTGTCCACGATCGAGGACGGGGCGAGCGTGGATGAGATCCGGACCGCGCTCGACGAGCTCGGCGGGGCAACGCCGACGGCGAAGTGAGGCTGGATATGGGGACCCAACACGGGTCGGCCGAGCGGGCATTCGGGCTCCGGCCGGAGCACGGGCGGTGGGGGTTCGTCGTCCTCGGGCTCGTCATCAACCTCTGCCTGGGGGCGGTGTACGCGTTCAGCGTGTTCAAGGCGCCGCTCATCGCGCACTGGGGGATCAGCGCGACGGCGAGCGGGTTCCCGTTCATGGTATTCCTGGCGATGTTCGCGGTGGGGATGGCCGTCACAGGCCCTCATATCGCCCGGTACGGACCGCGGCGGGTGAGCCTGGTGGGCGGGTCGCTCGTCGGATTGGGGTGGCTCTTGTCGGGGTTCGCCCCGAACATCGGGGTGCTCACCCTGTGCTACGGAGGTATCGCGGGGGGCGGGGTGGGCGTCCTCTACGGGTGCCCGATCGCGACCTCGACGGCATGGTTCCCCGACCGGAGGGGGCTCGCCGTGGGCCTCACCGTGCTTGGGTTTGGGATCTCACCCCTTGTCACCGCCCCGATCATCGCCTCCCTGATCGCAGCGCAGGGGGTGCTCCCCACGTTTGCGATCCTTGGGGTGGCGTTCCTCGTCCTTCTCGCTCTGCTCGCTCTCCCGCTTCGCTTTCCCTGTCCCGGATGGGTGCCGGCAGGATGGGTCCCGACCGCCAAGCAGAAGGCCCGGGCCGGGATCGAGCTGGACCGGGGGCAGATGATGCGCACCGCTGCGTTCTACGCCCTGTGGGCGGGGTTCATGCTCGGCTCGGTGGTCGGGCTGATGGTGGTGAGCTTTTCCAAGGACTTCGGGGTGGAGGTCGCCGGGGCGAGCCCCGGGCTGGCCACGCTCGCCGTGTCCCTGTTCGCCGTGTTCAACGGGGCCGGGCGCCCCGCGTTCGGGTGGCTCATCGACCGCACGAGCCCCCGGTTCGCGGCGGCCACGTCGTTCTCGCTCATCCTCCTCGCCGCGGCGACCCTCTACGGGTGGGGTCAGGGCAACCTGGCGGTCTACCTCGTCGCGTTCAGCGTCCTGTGGCTGAACCTCGGGGGATGGGTGGCGATGGCCCCGGCGTCTACGGCAGCCTTGTTCGGGCCCAAGCACTACCCGCGCAACTTCGCCCTCGTGTTCTCCGGGTACGGCGTGGGGGCGATCGTGGGGACCCTGCTCTCGGGTGCGATCCGGGATGCCACGGGGAGCTACCTGCCCGTGTTCCTTCCTGTGATGGGCCTCGCCGCCCTGGGGATCGCGATCAGCCTCCTCGGGTTGCGGACCCGTGCGAGCCTAGCAGCCGTGTGAGAAAAGTCCGCTGAGCCTTCGGCTACGCGGAGAAGATCCGATCCCCGCGGTTGGGCGAGGTTCCTGGGGGTGGACTTCATGGACCTAACAGGCCGTCGGCGTACCCTTCCGAACAGAAGTTTCTCCGCATTGTGGATCTCACCTTGCGTACAACGGGAATCCGTGGGCCGAAAGCCCGCGTGCCGGAGGTCCGCGGCCCACGGGATTCCCCCACGGGCTGCTAGCACTACTCCGTTACGTAGTGTCAAGGGCAATCCTCCGCCGGCACAGGGGACAGAAACCAAGGCGAACGATGAGCGCTCGCTGAAGCTCGCGCCGG
>JAGUVP010000051.1 GCA_020062805.1 Candidatus Bipolaricaulis sp. | reverse complement strand
GGCAGGCTGTGGGGGCGAACCCGGTTCCGATCCTCATCCCGTGCCACCGCGTCCTGCCCGCGAGCGGAGGGCTGGGCGGGTTCGGCCCAGGTCTAACCTGGAAGCAACGCCTCCTTGCGCTCGAGGGCGCCGGTTCGTAGTCCGTGATCCACTCTCCGTTGTCCGGGGTCCGTCGACCGTTGTCCGTGTTAGGCAGTCAAGACCCTATTCGCGGCGGTGACAGCCTTGGGGTTCCGTAGCGTCGCACTTGGGGCGACAAAATCCCGTCGGACGTGAAGCGCGGCGCTACAGCGAAAAACCTTCGCCGAGGTACGCCAACCTCGCTTGAGGATCCGCAACGATCTCGTCGGGCGTCCCTTCGCAGAGAAGCCTTCCCTGATGAATGAGATACGCCCGGTCCGTGATACGGAGCGTGTCGCGCACGTTGTGATCGCAGACCGCGATTCCGATGCCGGAGTGCGCCAGCCGCCGGAGCAGCGCGGCCAGTTCAGCCACAGTAAGCGGGTCCACGCCCAAGAACGGCTCATCGAGGAGCAGGAACGCCGGCCGGGTCACGAGGGCTCGCGCCACCTCGACCTTGCGGCGCTCTCCTGCCGACAGCTTCCCGACCGGGCGGCCGAGGAGGTCGGTCAGTCCCAGCTCGTTCACCACGACCTCGACCTGCTCGTTCCAGGTGAGACGCAGCCCTTCCAAAGCCAGGCGCAGGTTCCCTTTCACTGTGGTGCGGAGGAACACCGAGGGCTCCTGGGGCAGGTAGTGGACCCCGGCTCGCGCCCGGAGAAAGAACGGAAGCCGGGTGATCTCCCGGCCATCCAGCCGCACCGACCCGTCCGTGGGGCGAAGGAACCCCACGAGGAGGTACAGGGTCGTCGTCTTGCCCGCGCCGTTCGGACCGAGGAGCCCCGTGACCTCGCCGGCCCGGAACGCAACCGTGAGACCGTCCACCGCCCGGCGGCGGCCGAACGCCCGGACGAGGTCCAGTCCCTCAAGGAGTTCGGACAAGGTGGGCCTCCTCGATGTGGAGCTTCCCCTGTTCGGGCCAGGCCACGAGCGCTGCGCCCGTGAGCGTGACCCCATGACCCACTGCGCTCACCTCGCCCGCCACAAGCCGGTCGTGCTGGAGCTCGTACCGCCCGGTTTCGAACGTCAGCTGCCATCCCCCGAACTCCACCTCTGCCCCGGCGAGGTGGACCGTGTCCCCAACGTCCCACCGCGCCTCCACCGAAGACAAGGCCACCCCCCGTCCCTCGGCCGTGAGGTGGACGAGCCACAGGCCCCCGGCCCACCGTGCCTCCTGGCACGTGAACGAGAACCCTTCGCCCTCACCAACAATCGGTTCGTCGGTTGACGGTTCGTCGGTGAACAGGGTCCACTCGCGGCCGTAGCGATCGGCGCGGATCCGCGGCGCGCGAAGCACCAGGCGCGGAGCACCTTCGTGGTAGAGCTGAACCTCGACGGCTTTCCCTTCCCATCCGTCGGTGGTGCGGACGAGCGTCTCCATCCGCACCTCCCATTTCGGCCGACCTGTCTCGTCGTACACAGTCAGCCACGGGGCATCCGCCTGCACCGATTGCCCCGCCGCGGTGACCGTGAACAAGCCCGTGAACGCCAAGGCCAGAGCCAGAAATGGCCCGCGGAGCCTTCGGCTGCGCAGAGCAGATCGGATCCCCGCGGCTGAGCAGCGTCCCACCGCGGAGGACGCAGGGGGGAGATCGTGGCGTCGGAGTTTGTCTCCGACGGCAGTTCGGTTCCGGAGACGGCCGGCGGACACCAGGTCTGCCGCTACGCAACCCACACCTCGCGTCGTAGCGTCGGGGCTCGTCCTCGACGCCGTCGCGTACGGGATCTTCACCGCAGAGAACACAGAGAACGCCGACCAACCGGACCTTGAGGCTATGGTCCTACCCCAACCCATTCCGTTCGGGACTTCTCTGCGAGCTCGGCGGTGAACTGCGGTTCGTCGCAGACAAGCTGCGACGCTACACCATCGCGGCGCCCGCAGCGGCAAGCACCTGTGCCGACCGGGGTTGCGTGGTGTGCAGCGGGGATCCCTGCGCCGGAGGCCCGCGTGCCGTCGGTCCGTGGACCCAGGAACTCCCCCCCGGCCCCCTAGGAAAGGCATGCTTGGACGAAACCCAGGAACAAAGGATGCGGCGCGAGCGGACGGGACCGGAACTCCGGGTGGTATTGGACGCCGACGTACCACGGGTGATCGACCGCCTCCACCGCCTCGACGAGCCGTCCGTCCGGGGACACGGCGCACAGCCGCAAACCGGCCGCGGTGAACGCCTCGCGAAAGAGAGGGTTGAACTCGTAGCGGTGCCGGTGGCGCTCCCCAACCTCGGTCACGCCGTACATCCGGTGGAGACGAGATCCTGGCACGATCTCCATCGCGTACTCGCCCAGCCGCATCGTCCCCCCCTTTGCCGTGACACCGCCTTGCTCGGGGAGGAGGTCGATCACCGGGTACGGCGTAGTCGGGTCGAACTCCGCGGAGTTCGCCTTCTCCCACCCCAGCGCTTCCCGGGCGAACGCAATCGTGGCAACCTGCATCCCGAGGCAGATCCCGAAGTAGGGCAGCCCGGCCCGCCGGGCGTAGTCGGCGGCGAACACCTTCCCCTCGACCCCCCGTTCTCCGAATCCGCCCGGAATGAGGATCCCCGCAAACCCGGCGAGTGCCCGTTCTCTCTCCCGCTCCACCACGGCCGACGGGACCCAGCCCACGTCGACGCGGGCCGCAAGCGCGGCCCCGGCGTGGTGGAGCGCCTCGAGGATCGACAAGTACGCATCGCGAAGCTCGACGTACTTGCCTACGATCCCGATGCGAACGGTCCGCGCCGGTCGTTCGAGGCGTTCCACGAACTCCTTCCACGCCGTGAGGTCCTCCTCTCCGGCAGCGAGATCGAGCCGCGCGAGGAGCTTCGTGTCCAGTCCTTCCGCCCTCATCGCGAGGGGCACGCCGTAGATCGTGGGCAGATCAAGGCCAGCGATCACGTGCTCGCGGGGCACGTCGCAGAACAGGGCGATCTTGTCCCGCAAGCCGATCGGGAGCTCGACCGGACAGCGCGCGACGATGAAGTCGGGCTGGATCCCCGCCGTGCGCAGCTCCTTCACCGAATGCTGGGTGGGCTTCGTCTTCAGCTCTGCAGTTGTCGACAGGATGGGAACGTACGACAGGTGGACCACAGCCACGTCCGGTCGCGGCAGTTCATCGCGCAGCTGGCGGATCGCTTCGAGGTAGGGCAGGCCCTCGATGTCTCCTACCGTCCCTCCCACTTCCACCACCACCACGTCGGCGCCCGTGGCATCCGCGGCGCCGCGGATGCGGCGCTTGATCTCGTCGGTGATGTGGGGGATGACCTGTACGGTATGGCCGAGGTAGTCGCCCACGCGCTCTCGGGCGATCACGTCGCGGTACACGCGACCGGTGGTGAGGTAGTTCACCTCCCCGAGATCCTGGCCGAGGAACCGCTCGTAGTGGCCGATGTCGAGGTCCGTCTCCAGACCGTCCCGCGTCACGAACACCTCGCCGTGCTCGTAGGGGTTCATCGTCCCCGCGTCCACGTTGATGTAGGGGTCGATCTTCTGGAGGGTCACCTTCACCCCGCGCGCCTGGAGCAGGCATCCCAGCGACGCCGCAAGCACACCCTTCCCCAGGCCGGAGACCACGCCACCGGTGACGAACACGTACTTGGGCATGGGTTCCCATTGTAGCTGGCTTAGGAGAGCGACGCCGCCCTCAGTTGCGCCTGCGGAGAGGATCGCTATACTACGCAGCTGGAGTGTGATGGGATGGCAGCATTCAAAACGGTGCTACAGATCGTGTTCCTCGCGGACGCCCTCGCCCTGGTCGGCCTCGTTCTCCTCCAGATGTCGGAGCACGCCTCGATGGGCGGGGCGTTCGGGTCGGGCATGTCCGGCACCGTATTCGGGCGGGACGTGACGAAGGACCCCAAGAAGCTCGCCACGGGAGTCCTCGGCGGCGCGTTCCTCGTCCTCGGACTCCTCCTCGCCATCCTCTAGCGAGGAGGCGTCATGTCCCTCGTCGAACTCCGCGATCTGCACACCCACTTCTACACTGAAGACGGCGTCGTGAAGGCCGTGGACGGCGTGTCGTTCGCGATCGAGCCCGAGCGCACGTTGGGCGTGGTCGGGGAGTCGGGGTGCGGGAAGAGCGTGACCGCCTTGTCCATCATGGGCCTCGTGCCCATGCCGCCGGGGAAGATTACCGGGGGAGAGATCGTCTTCCATCGAAACGGCCATCCGGTCACCCTCACCTCGCTCAATCCGAAAGGCCGCGAGTACCGCTCGATCCGGGGCAAGGAGATCGCGATGATCTTCCAGGAGCCGATGACCTCGTTGAACCCCGTGTTCACGATCGGCTACCAGATCATGGAGGCGATCCGGCTCCACCAGAAGACACGGAAGAAGGAGGCCCGCCAGCGGGCAATCGAGGTCCTGCGCCAGGTGGGAATCCCCCTCCCTGAGCAGCGCGTGGACGAGTACCCCCACCAGCTGTCGGGGGGGATGCGGCAGCGGGCGATGATCGCCATGGCCCTGTCGTGCAACCCCTCGCTTCTCATCGCCGACGAGCCCACCACCGCCCTCGACGTGACGATCCAAGCCCAGGTCCTTGACCTGATGCGCGACATTCAGAAGCGGTTCCGCTCCTCGATCATGTTCATCACCCACAACCTCGGCGTGGTTGCCGAGATGTGCCAGGACGTTGTGGTGATGTACCTGGGCAAGGTCGTCGAACAGGCCCCGGTCGGCCCTCTGTTCCATAACCCGAAGCACCCCTACACCCAGGGACTTCTCCACTCCATCCCGTCGCTGGCAACGAAGAAACAGAGGCTGGAACCGATTATGGGCGTTGTACCCGATCCTCTGGACGCCCCGCCGGGGTGTCCGTTCAACCCGCGCTGCCCCCATGTGATGGAGGTGTGCACGAAAGACATGCCCCCGTTGATCGCGGTGGGCCCCGAGCACAAGACCGCGTGTTGGCTGTACAAGGAGACGGCATGACCGTCGAGACACCCGCCATGGACGGAATCCTGCTGAAGGTAAGCGGCCTCAAGAAATACTTCCCGGTGAAGAAGGGCGTGTTCCGGCGCACGGTGGGTTGGGTCAAGGCCGTGGACGACGTGGACATGTTCATCCCCCAAGGGGAGACCCTGGGCCTGGTCGGGGAATCGGGCTGCGGCAAGACCACGTGCAGTCGGTCCATCCTCCGCCTCATCGAGCCGACCGCCGGCGAGGTGTGGTTCCGCTCTAAAACCCTGAACGGCACGGTCAACGTGGCCACGATCCACCGCCGCCAGATGAAGCTTCTGCGCCGGGAGATGCAGATCATCTTCCAGGACCCGTACTCGTCGCTGAACCCGCGGATGACGATCGGCGCCATCATCGGCGAGCCCCTCATCGTGCACCGGGTCGCCCGGGGCCAGGAGATGCGGAAGCGGGTGGCGCAGCTCCTGGAGGCGGTCGGCCTCAAGCCCGAGCACATGCGGCGCTACCCCCACGAGTTCTCCGGCGGCCAGCGTCAGCGCATCGGGATCGCCCGGGCCCTCGCTCTCGACCCTCAGCTCGTGGTGTGCGACGAGCCGGTGAGCGCCCTCGACGTGTCCATCCAAGCTCAGGTGTTGAACCTGCTCGAAGACCTCCAGGCGAACTTCGGCCTCACCTACCTGTTCGTGGCCCACGACCTGTCCGTGGTCAAGCACATCTCCGATCGGGTGGCCGTGATGTACCTCGGGGTGATCGTCGAGCTGGTGCCCACGGAGACCCTGTTCACCCACCCGCTGCACCCGTACACCGAAGCGCTTCTCTCCGCGGTGCCCGTCCCCAACCCGGACTACGAGTCCGATCGGATCCTCCTAGAGGGCGACGTGCCGAGCCCGGTCAACCCTCCCCCCGGCTGCCGGTTCCACCCGCGGTGCTCCTACGCCAAGGAGATCTGCTCTCAGCAGATCCCCAAGCTCGTAGACCAAGGCGCGGAACACTACACCGCCTGCCACTTCGCGACCACGCTCTCCCTGCGCGGGGTCAAGGTGGCGTGAAGGTCCTCCTCGGGACCACCAACCCCGCAAAACTTCGCGAGATCCTGAGCATCCTGGGGAGCATCCCCTCTCTCACCTGGCTTACCCCAGCGGATGTCCGCCTTCCGGAGGTGGCCGAGACCGGCGATACGTTCGAAGAGAACGCCATCGCGAAGGCACGGGCCATGGTCGGCGCCACGGGGTACGCCACCCTCGCCGAGGTTTTTTTTTT
>JAGUVP010000033.1 GCA_020062805.1 Candidatus Bipolaricaulis sp. | reverse complement strand
GCGGAAGCCCTCGCTCAAGCCGAGGCGATGGCCCAGGCCTGTGCTCAGGCGGCAGCTACGGCGTCCACGTCGGTCAAGGTTGTGCCCAACATCGAAGCGTCCATTCAGACGTTCATTGACCCGGACTGTCTCCAGCCGACGTGCGATGAGTACGTGCCGCGGGAACCGCCGGGGTGTCCTCCCACGCAGGACCGGAGCTGGGACTTCGGCCAGGTGACGGCCGGGAGCAACGTCAACTCGACCAAGTCGTTCCCGACAGACATCATGAACGTGGTTACCTCGCTTGGGGTCGTCTCGGCAACCCGTGTCAGTTCAACGCTGCCGACCGGCCTCACGTTCGACCTGATCCTCTCCTCGCTGCAGGGTCGGCTGTTGGGGACCGTGCCTCGCGAGGGCGGCCGGTGGACGGTGGTGTACAACCTCCTCGACCGCA
Organism: Candidatus Bipolaricaulis sp.; assembly: GCA_020062805.1. Classification (GTDB taxonomy): domain Bacteria; phylum Bipolaricaulota; class Bipolaricaulia; order Bipolaricaulales; family Bipolaricaulaceae; genus Bipolaricaulis. The sequence goes on along the minus strand of JAGUVP010000033.1, from coordinate 18,431 downwards.
ACCAGTGCGTTGTTGTCCGGCTCACGATCAGCGTCTACACGGCAACGATCACCACGACCTGTCCGCAGTTCACCGGTTTGAAGTGGGACTTCGGCGAGGTCGCCACCGGGCTGCACCTTCTCACGTCGAAGGCCATCCCCAGTGCGGATCTCACCCGGTTCCGGTCTGCAGGCATCACCCGCGTGACGACGATCTCGTCCAACCTGCCGAGCGGGGCGGCCCTGAACCTCGATCTCAACCAGGGGCTTGCGATCCTGACCGGCATACTTCCCACAGCTGGGGCCAACTACGATGTGTTGTTCGGCCTGTTTGATGGTCGGAACTGCGAGATGTTCCGCTACTCGGTGTCGTTGCGGACCGCAGCGGCCGCCCGGGTGCCCGACCTCACGGTCCAGATCGTGCGGGTGGCTGTCGAGAAGGTGTGCGACAAGGAGTACAGCCACCTCGTGACCGTGTACTGGCAGGCAAGCGGCGGGACGTCGCCGGTCCACGTCAGCCCGGTCAGCCTGGTCTACCCGAACGGTACGACGCAGGCCGTGGTGGGGAGCTTCCCCGCATCGGGGTCGGCCGGCATCCGGGCGAACCTATCCGGCGGCGGTACGGTGACGGTGCGGGTCCAGGCCAATGACGCGGCAGGGCGGACGAAGACCGCCGAGCAAAGGGTGGACCTCGAGGCGTGTGTCCAGATCGGCATCATCGGTCCGATCATCGTCCGGCCGTTGGGGTACACCCTCGAGGTGTACGCGCGGCGTCAGGTGATGCTGACGCCAGGGTACGAGGAGCTGAAGGTGCCGGTGCGGGTCACCGGTGAGACGTCCGACCGTGTGACCCCGTTCAGCGGGACGTTCTCCGCGGGATCCCAGGTCACGATCAGGTTCCCGGGACGCATCGCCGGCGGCTCGTACGGTCGCGGCCCCATCTACTACGACGAGTGGGTGGGGGATGCCATCAATCCCACTCGGAAGAACGGTACCTGGGACGCGAGGAGGGAGTACTACTCGATCACCGTCACCATGAGCGCCAAAGTGAAGATTGTGGTCTGGTACCAGGACATCATCGGGTAGCAGTAGGAACTGCTGTTGACCGAGGGGCGGGCTCTGCCCGCCCCTCTCATTTCTGCCGAACCCGCACGGACCCCGCGGCCACGTCGCTCTCTAGCCGAGCGCTCAGGTCCTCCAATGCCTGGAGGCCGTCCCAGAGGTAGGCATGGAAGAAGAGGACCAGGTAGGTCTGGGCCTCCCCGCGCGCGTGCCCCGGGTCGGACCCGGCGACGCACACCGCGCAGGCGAACCCGCAGTTCGGGTTGTCGAGGTAGTCCATGTGCCCTGCCCCGATCTGGGTGACCTCCCACGCTGTGTCTGCGGCCTGCTCGAACAGCCGCTCGTAGTTCGCTTCCCGGGGAGCACACGGCATGCCGAACTGCATCTCTCCCCCGCGCTCCGCGCCGATGAGGAGTTTGGGCACGGGTATCTCCTGCATTCGATCCGTTGCGCGGGGAAACCGCACAGGATCATCGGTACCCGGCACCCCTCCGTCCACTGGATCGAGGCCCGCCACCGCCCGCACCGAAGGTTCCTCGGCAGCGGCGAGAAACGAGAGCTTTCCGCCCAGCGAGTGGCCGACGAGGCCGACCCGTTCACGGTTGAGTGCGACCCCGTGTGCCTCCGCCGCGCCTGGAAGCTGGTCGAGGACAAACCGCAGATCCTGAGCGAGGACACGATGGTCGACGGTGAACAGGCTCACGTTGTAGGTAAGGAGAGCGACAGCGATCCCGTAGGAGGCGAGGAGTTCCCCGGTCGATCGGTATGCCGATCCAGATAGAAGGAACCCTGGGCTAAACAGGACAAACGGGAACGCCCCCTCTCCTCGCGGTGCGACGAGGATGATCTCCACCCACCGGTTTCGCGCCGAGTCGGCGAGCCGGAACTCGAACGTGCTCGTCGAGAACGGGCCGGGATGGGGAAGCTCTGTGCTCAGGGCGCTGAGTCCGATGCCGAACGCAACAGCAACCCCAGCTAGCATACGCATGGTCTACTCCTTCTGCAGCGACGCGATTCGGGCGAGGTACGCCTCGAGATCGAACTTCCGTTCCAGCCCCCGCTGGGTCATGGGACGGATCTTGCCCCAGATCGGCCGCTCGGGAAATGGGCGATCGTGGAGTCCAAAGCACCACCCGACCCCGGCGTAGCTCGAAGGGTCTCGGCCGTCGAGGCCGTACGTGTTGTTCAGGTGAAGTGCCACGTTGAACGCCTGTTCGGGGTCAGGGATCCAGGCCACGATCTGCTTGCCCCAGTACATGCGCAGGTAGCTGTGGATGGTTCCCGTCACCCGAAGCTCGGTCTGGGCTGCGTTCCAGACAGGATCATCTGTCTGAGCGAGCTCGAGCTGGCGGGCTGTGTAGGCAGTCGGGCGGGGATCGGCGGCGCGTATCCCGGGCCCAGGAGGGGAGGCCGCTGTATGCGTCGTAGTGGAGGTTGTAGTGGACGAAGTTGATCGCGAGCTCCCGCCGCACCACGAACTCCTCGAGAAACGCGTCGGCCCCTGGCCCCCCGGGCTGGGAAACTTGCCACGCCACCTCGACCGGAGAGATCTGGCCAAAGTGGAGGTACGGGCTGAGCCCGAAGGTCCCCGCAGCGGCAGGATCCCTTTGCGCTTCGGCGTAGCGGGAGAGGTCGTCCTCGATGAACCGCGCGAGTCGGGCTCGAGCCGCCTCGGTTCCTGGGACGAGGGCCACCGGCGAGACCGAACGGTCGATCGGGAGCGCGGCAAGAAGGGCACTCAGGTCCTGAGAGTCCTCCCCCCAAACCTCCAGTTGCAGCGAGCTATGCCGCGGAGCGCGGTCCAGGAGCGGGCGGAGGAAGCTCGGCACCAGAGGTTGGATGCGGCGGCGAAGAACTACGGCGCTCCACGCCTGGCGGGGGTAGGCCAGCTCCACCGGAACCACCAGATCGCTCTCCACTTCGACCACGGGGCAGGGGGCACCCTTCGCCACGGCTTCCCGCCACAGGCGCTGGTGCCGAAGGTAGCCGCAGTCGGTGACGACGGCGGCCGCATCGCGGGCCAGATCCAGGGCAACCTGGGGCGGGTCGCCGACCCTCGTAACACACTGAAGACCGCGCTCGGCCAGCGCGCGGGCGGTTTCCTCCAACCCCCCGAGGAGAAAGGTGTAGGACCTGAGGTTCGCCTCGGGGTAGTCTGGAGTGAGGCCGAAACAGGCAACCACCGGAACGCCGAGTTGGTCCCCCAGCGCGATGGCGTGCTCCAGGGCGGGATTCCAGCTCGCCCGTTGCGAGGCCTGCATCCAGTAGAGGACGTACGTACTGCCCGTTCCTTTGTCGGGCGGTCGTTTCTGAGGTGAACCCGTTCCGCTTCAGCCTCGGCGTTCAGGCCGTTCATGGGGTATCAGCCTCGACTTGGGGTGGCCGGATGAAGCCGTGGCGTGAGAGGAACAGCTGGACCGCGTCGAGGAACTCGGCGGGCCGCTCCTCGTGGGGCAAGTGGCCGCAGGACGCAAGGGCAACCAGTTCCGCTCCCGGGATGCGGGCGGCGATCTCCCTGCTCCTCTCTGCGGGAACGATCCGGTCGTCATCACCCGTGACGACCAGGGTTGGGACGGAGATCCACCCCAGTCGGCTCGCAACCTCGGCGGGACGGGCGGCCAGGGTAACCTCCCACAAGGCGCGATCCCAGTCCTGAGCCCGCAGGGGTTTCTCGTACCCGATGATGACCTCCGGGGTGAGGAGGCTCGGGTCATGCCATGACTGGCTCAGGATGTCTGGGCCTTGGGTGCGGATCCGCCGCACCAAGAGCGGTCCCAGGCGCCGGGCCTGAGGCGTGGCGAGGACGGGCCGGAGCCACGCGGGGAACGGGCCTCCACCTCCCGTGGCCGGGGAGATCAGGACAAGTGCCGCGACTCTCTCGGGATGGGTGAGGGCGGTGAGGAGTGCGATGCCGCCTCCCGCGGAGTGGCCGACGAGGATCGCTTTCTCGATCCCAAGTTCATCCATGAGGCACAGGGCAAAGGCGATCTGGCTCTCGGCCGCGTACGGGTTCGCCCCAACCCAGGCGAGCGGGCGTTCGGTGAGTCCGAACCCAGGTCGGTCGAACGCGACGGTGTTCCCCCACGCCGAGAACGCGCTCAGGACCTCCCGCCACGAAAACGTGCTCGCCCCGAACCCGTGGAGGAGGACGAACCCCGTCTCTCCCGCTCCAGCGGCCTTGTAGTGAACGGTGATCCCGTCGAGAACTACGAACTGGCTATCGGGATCAGCAAGTGCCTCCGGGGGCACTGTGTCGCGGAGGGGAGGCAGAGGGACCACCAGCGGCAGGACAAACAGGGTCCCGACGAGCAGGCCGAGCGCAATGGCGAGGCTCACGCCCTGCCTCTGTTGCGAAGGCGCGGGTCAGCTCTTGCTAAGTCCAGGGCTTGCAGGGCGCTCTGTTCCTTGTCTTTCACCTCGAGCATCAGATCGAAGTCGTGGGGTCGGCTTTCCTCCAGGAACCGGAGGAAGTCCTCTTTGTCCAGGGCGTGGGCATGGCTCCCCCGCCGCCCGTCGGGGAGCGGCGACGAGTAGTCCACGATCGGGAGCCCGTCCTCGGGCCCCCACGTCTCGTACTGAACGGCGAGGGCCTCGGGAAGGGAGTGGCGATCCCCGTTCAGGGCGTGGTGGAACGCGTCGAACACGACCGGAAGCCCCGTCCGCCTGTAGAGCTCGACCACGTCCGAAAACGAGTACAGCCGCTCGTCATTTTCCACAACAAGCCGCCTCCGCACCGCAGGATCGAGGGCGTCGATAGCGCCTGCAAACCGCTCCGAGGCTGCCTTCTTGTCTCCGTACCCCCCACCCCCATGGATCTGGATCTTCGCTGTCGCGTCAAGCCCAAGGAGGTCGAGCACACGGGCATGGTAGCGGAGGTCAGCGCGTGCGGCCTCGACCACCTCCGACCGGGGCGAATTGAGGAGCGTGTACTGACCGGGGTGCATGGAGATCCGCATCCCAAGGCTTTCGGTCAGCTGTCCGATAGCGGCGAACCGAGAGGCGAACTCCTCGTCCCACGGGAAGGTGTTCTCCGGCCGGGACGCCAACGGGACGAGGTCGGACGTGATCCGGAGAAAGAGGAGTCCGTGGCGGGCGTTCCAGCGGACGATCTCCTCCAGGCACTGGAGGTTCCCGTCTACTGTGGAGAAAAGCCGCTCTTCACTCAGGGACGCCAGGCGAAACGTGCGGCTCGGGCGGCACGGAAGGCCGAGGTTGATGCACGGGTAGCCGATCCTCACGCGGGCTCCCGCCCCTGCCCTGAGTCCGCGAGCGACAAGAGCGAAGACGGGAACGGGAAGAACAGGCGCTGGTCGGCGAGGTACGCGACGTCGAACCGAACGATCCACGCCCGCAGAACGCCCACCGGTGCCGAGAGGGGGACGTGGCCGGCCCTGTGCTCGGCAAGGGTCTCCAGGAAGTAGGTTCGCTCGCCCGGGGACAGGCCATCCGTGACGTACCCGAACGCGTGGAGGAGGGCGTTGGCCGCCGACGGCCGGCGCAAGGGCCGACCGAGCGCCTCCTCAAAGGCCTCCCGGTACCGATGCAGGACGTCCCCGGCCGGGAGGCGGTCAGGGTTGGCGACAATCCGCCCCAGCTCCGCAAGCCGTGCCTGCCCCAAGGCCATGAGGAGGAGCTTGTACCGAGCGTGAAACATCACCAGGTTCCGCATCTTCCCGGTGGCCTCGACCTCGCGGAGAGAGGCGAGGGCGAAGACCGAGGTCAGGAACGCCTCCCGCAGGGACCGGTTTGTGAGCCGACCCTCGTCCTCCACCGGTAGCTTCGGGTACCGGTCCCGCACCGCCTGCCCGAACATCCCCGCCCGGCGGGTTATCGCGGTCCCTTTCTCTGTGGATGAGTACACCTTGGCATCGGCAATCCCGCACGAGGGGGAGCGGTTCTTGAGGACAAACCCGTCGACCGGCGGGAGAGAGGAGAAGAGCTTGTGGGCAAATGCCTGCATCGGGTCGGTGAAGTCCTTCCATGTGGCCGGTTGGAGGAGGCGGGGCTCCCCCGTCCCCACCAGGCGCAGAGGCTGACGGGGCGAGGGGAGTCCAATCTCCATCTCCGGGCACACCGTGACGAACTCCACCTCCCCCGCCATCGCCCCGACCTCGGAAGCAGAGATCACGCTCCCGTCGTACCGGCAGTGGGCGAACCCCAGGCATCGGCTGACGACGATCCTCGGGCGGGCGAACCTCAGCATCAGCGGCGCTGCCTCCCGTAGCCAGGCATCACTGCGGCCGAGGGAAACGACTGAGATGCTCGTGGATGATCCTCAACTTGCCGCCGTGACGCACAACGACTCGAGTTCCGCGGCCCTGAATCCTGAACTCCCGGCCTCCTTGTGTACCCTCCCAGTTGTACGTGTAGGTGGCGGTGGCAGAGGACTGATCCACTGTGAGTACAACGATGTCAGAAAGGTAGAAGCGCGACTTCTTGACCGTGGGATCACCGCGCCAGGTCTTCTCAAACGCAGCCTGAATGGCTTGGTGACCCACGAAGTCCCCGTCGTTGAACCGGAAGCAAGCCCGCTCATCAATCAGGTCTCGAAGGAGGCTGAAGTCCTCCTTCACCGCCACTTCTTCGAAGTGGTGCAGGAACTGCACAACCGACTCGCTGATGACAGGGACTTGCATTCTCGAAACCTCCTCGACCGTGATAGTGCATGCCGACGCATACGAGGAGCCTGCAGCAGCTAGAAGCGCGACTCGCAGGCGGAGTTCTCCGAGCGGTGAGCTCCACGGCGAAGCGCGAAGACAGGTGACGATGCCCAACGCTCAGCATCTGCGCCAGCGCGGAGCGCCGTCCTATCGCGTTGCATGGTTGTCATCTGCGCTTTGCCAAGCGCCCTGTCTACGCGAGCTCGACCCGCTTCTCCGACTCCCACAACCCGTGGATGTTGCAGTACGCCAGGGCGTGGAGCGTTCCCGGCTTCGAGGTCTTGAACGAGAACAACACCTCGTGGTGGGTGTACACCGGCCCTTGGTTGGGTCCGGCCACCGCCTCCCCGTGGGCGTTGAACTCGAACTTTCCCAGGTCGTAGATGAACCTGTCCCCGTCCGGGGCGAAGTAAGCCCCGATCCAGCGGATGTGATGCTCGGTCGTGTTCGGGTGCGCCGTGGCCTTGCCGAGGCTCACCTTCACCGCCACCCATTCCTCCGCCTTCGCCCGATCCGGGCACTCGATCATCGGAACGTGTTTTTCTGCCTTCCAGTCAGCAGTTTGTATTTTGGATGCAATGCCCATCGTTTCCTCCTAGTCCTTCTCTGCCACGCGGCGGCCGAGCTCGTGGTCGGCGATGACCAAGCCGCGGCCCTCGCTACCCATCAGCTTCAGGAGCTGGACGGCTTTGCTCGCGTGATCCTCTTCCTCCACCTGCTCGGTCACAAACCACTGGAGCATCGCCCCGGCGGCGTGGTCCTTCTCCTTGACGGCGAGGTCGACGAGGCTGTGGATGCAGGCCGTGATGTGCTGCTCGTGCTTGTGGGCAGCCTGGAACGCGGCGAGAGGAGAAGCCCACTTTGCTTCGGGTGCGGGAAGTGCATGGAGCTTCACTTTCCCTCCCCGTTCCACAATGTGGTCGAACAGGCGCATCGCGTGTTCCTGTTCCTCCTGAGCTTGAACTCTCATCCAGCCAGCCATCCCGTCCCAACCCTCGGCGGCGAAGTGCGCCGACATGGACAGGTACAGGTAGGCGGAGGCGAGTTCCTCTTTGATCTGCTCGTTCAGAGCGGCTTCCATCTTCTTCCCGATCATGCGTTCTCCTTCAGTTTCCGGTGGCAGAACCACCAATCGTGACACTCGATCTGGCCAGACTTGGCCTCGCCGAGACGCTTCTTCGCCCCGTCCTCCGTGTCCGGCGGGGGGACGATCCCGTGATCGCCGATGAGGCCGTTCTTCGGCCAGTCGGCCGGCAGCGCAACCTTCTCCTTCACCGCGGTTTGGAACGCCTTGAGGAGCCGGACGATCTCGTCCATGTTCCGTCCGATGTTCATCGGGTAGTACACGATCGCGCGGACGATCCCCTGCGGGCAGATGAGGAACACCGCCCGCACCGCGGCCGACTCCGAGGCCCCGGGGTGGATCATCCCATAGAGCTCGGCGATCTTCCCCGTGGTGTCGGCGATGATCGGGAACGGGATCTGTACCTTCAGGTTCTCGGCGATCCACTCCGTCCACTTGATGTGGGAGTAGATGTGGTCCACGGACAGGCCGAGGAGTTCCGCTCCCATCTTCTGGAACTCCGGGTACCGCTGGGCGAACGCCACGAACTCCGTCGTGCACACGGGCGTGAAGTCCGCCGGGTGCGAGAACAACACGACCCATTTTCCCTGATAGTCCTTGGGGAACTCGATCTTTCCCCGCGTCGTCTGGGCGACGAACGGTGGAGCTGGATCTCCGATGAGCGGGATACGCTTTTCCATGCTGACCTCCTTGCTTAGAACGCTCTGAACTTGGCCCGGGGCGCCTGGCAGATGGGGCAGCGCTCGGGCGCCTCCCCCTCCACCGTGTGGCCACATACGGCGCAGATCTGAATCTTCTCGATCTGAACATCCTTCCCCGCAAGGGCGTTTTCCCGCGCCTTCGTGTACATCGCGGCGTGGATCTTCTCCGCCTCGAGCGCGTAGTGGGTGGAGCGCATCGCCCCCTTCTCCCCCTGGAGCTCGGCCACGGCGTGGTACGCCGGGTACATTTCCGCCACCTCGAACGACTCGCCCCCGATCGCTTCCTGGAGGTTGTCCGGGCTTGTGCGGACCATCCCCAGCTCGCGCAGGTGGTTTGCGGCGTGGATCTGCTCGGCGTAGGCGATCGCCCGGAACAGGCGAGCCAGGTTCGGCCGCTTCTCGTCCTCGGCCACCTCGGCGAAGATCAGGTACCGCATGTGTGCCTGCGATTCGCCGGCAAAGGCATCCTTCAGGTTCGCCTCCGTCATCTTCTTCATGTGCTGCCTCCTTTCGTGGTCAACCGCCCCACCATCGGGAACCGCTCAACGAACTCCACCCCATGGGGAGCATCCTCCAGTTCTGCGGTGAGATCCCGGCCGGCAGCGTGCTGTGCCTCGTGAACCCCACCCTTCCAGAGGAAGCTCCCCGTGACGTCGTAGACCTGGCCGGCGTGGGCCACCCACGCTGGGTGGCCGTCTCGGCCGTCCGCAGCGCGGAGCTCGTCGGGCGTGATCTCCCGCATCCCTACTTCAGAAACTTCGACACAAACGGCGATGTCTCGCCGTGGCGCATGAAGTGCCCCGACGGGCCCTCGCCCAAGAACTCCGAGAACCACGACTCGTGCTCGATCTCCTCGTTGAGGATCGCCAGCGCGAGGTCGTAGGTGCGGTGGTCCTTGCCGGCAGTGAGGTTGCAGATGTGTGTGTACCCACGGACGGCACACCGCTCGGCCTCGACGAGGGTCTGGAGCATGGCCTTGATGTCCCGCGGGTCCTTGGGCAGGTTCGCCGGCGGGCACGCCGAGATGTCGTGGAACTCCTTCATGCAGTTCGGGAGCTTGCCCCCGAGCTCGTAGATGCGGGGGACGAGCGCCTCGAAGTGGTTACGATCCTCGATCCGCGCCACCTCAGCGATCTCCTTGATCCCTTCCCCATCGAGGCCGATGAGGTTCACCCGCAGGATCGTGTAGTAATAGTACGTCGTGAGCTCCGCCGCAGCGTTCTTCACGAGCAGTTCCAGGAGTTGATCCACGTTCACTCCTGCCCGCTCCACCATTTCTCTAGCTACTTTTGCCATCGCCTTCCTCCTTTGCGTTTAAGCAAGATGCACAAACCCCGAAGAACGTGATCTCATGACCCGAGACAGTGCTCCCCGTCCGGTGTTGTAGGAGCGCGTCGAGGCTCTCTTGGTAGGGAAGATCGGCGTCATAGACCCGGCCACAGCGCGCGCAGACGTGGTGGTAGTGGGGCTTCCGAATCGGATCGAAACGATCCGCTCCCAGCCCTCGGACCTCCCGTACGAGGCCATCTTCAGCCAGGGACCGCAGGGCGCGGTAGACCGTGGCCAAACTGGCCCGATCGCCTCGGCTGCGGAGGGTGTTGTACAGGTCCTCGGCGGTGGGGTGGTCCGTACGACCCTGCATCGCGTCCAGTACTTGTCGGTGCTTGGGGGTCAGCTCTCGCTTGCTCATGATTCTGCTTCTCATTATAGAGCACCGGCGACGCGTGTCAACGTGACGCGCTGCTTAGGTTCCTGAAGCCAGTGGGAGCGTACAGTGAAAGCAGGCCCCGCCAGTGGAGCAGTTCTCAGCCCAAATCCTCCCCCCATGGGCCTCGACGATTGCCTTGGCCACCGATAGACCCAGGCCTGCACCGCTGCCCGAGGCGCGCGCCTCAGCTCCGCGGTAGAACCGGTCGAAGAGGCGAGCTTCGTCCTCCCGGCTCAGGCCTGTCCCTGAGTTGCAGAGGCTTACCAGAACCATGGAATCCTCATGTAGTGAGGCCGTGACGGCGATCTCTCCGCCGGGCGGAGTGTGGCGGATCGCGTTGGCAAAGAGGTTGAGGAGAACCTGTTGAACCCGTTGGCGATCGCCCGACACAGGGGGAAGGTCCGGAGGAACGGCGCGGGAAAGCCGGATTCCCCCATCCTCGAGCTGAGGGCCAATGAGACCTGCTATGTCGGCGATCACCTCCCCAAAGAGGAACGGTTCCTGATGGAGCGACAGACGCCCCATGTCGGCGAGGGCGAGCTGCTGAAGGTCGTCAATCAGCCGGGCCGTGAGGTGGATCTTGTCCTTGAGCGCAGCGAGGTTTTCCGGGGTCGGTTCGAGCACCCCGTCTTCGAACCCCTCCACGGCCGTGCGCAGCACGGTGATGGGGGTGCGCAGCTCGTGGGCGACGTCGGCGATCATCTGGCGCTTGGAGCGCTCCGCCTCCTCCAGGCTCACCGCCATCGCGTTGAACGAGCGAGATAGGTTGCCCAGTTCGTCTTCGCTCACCTCCTCTACCCGAGCTGCGAGATCGCCGTCGGCGATCTTGCGTGCCGCTGCTGAAAGCCGTCGCAGGGGGCCTGTGATGTGGCGGAGGAGAAACGAGGCAAAGATCAGCGCAATTCCTGCTGCTGCGGTTCCCGCGATCCACAGCGCGTAGTTCACCGCGCCCATGAACCGGTCGTGGAGCGGGTTCGGGGGAGAGGGTGTCTCCGGGACGAGGGTCCAGCGCGTTCCATCGGGAAGCTCGATCGCGGTTCCCGCGGCAAGTTCCTGCCTCGGGAGTGTTCTTCCGATCAGGGATTCGTCCCGTGCCAGTACGACGCGCCCCTGCGGATCGGTGAGCACGAACCCCAGCGGACGCGGCCCTCCTTCCAGGAACTGCCCGATTCCCTCCAGGTTCCCCCGTTGGCTGGGGTATCGTGCGATGAGGTTGCGGACCCATTGGTCGTAAGCGCGTCCCTCACGGGCGGTCAGGTCCGCGAACGCCCGGTCCACGGAGAGCTTGACAAGGGTGTACCCCAAGGCGGTCACGAGGAGGACGACGAACAGGAGGGCCGCCACCAGCTTCGTCTGGAACGAGAGCCGCTTACGCAGGTTCACGACGTCCCTCCGTGGAGAGCTTGTACCCCACGCCGTACACGGTCACGATGCGGGAGGGCGACTCGGGGACCCGTTCCACTTTCTTGCGCAGGCGCTTGATGTGGGAGTCGATCGCCCGCTCGAAGGAAGAGAAGGTTGTCCCCCGCACCGCTTCCAGAAGTTCCAGCCGAGTGAACGCGCGGTCCGGGTGCTGGACGAGAAACGCGAGGAGGTCGAACTCAAGCGCGGTGAGATCCAGCGGTACTCCATCCACCCACCCTTCCCGTCGCTCGATGTCCATCCGGATGCCCGCGGCCTCGGCCACCCGGGGGCCCTCCGGGGCGCTTTCCGTCCGCCGGAACACAGCCCTCACCCGGGCCTCGAGCTCGCGGGCGCTGAACGGCTTCACCACGTAGTCGTCGGCCCCGAGTTCCAGCCCGAGCACCCGATCGTCCTCCGTGGACCGCGCGGTGAGCATGATGATCGGGACGCGGGATGAGTCGCGGATGCGCCGTGCCACGTCGAGGCCATCTATTCCGGGGAGCATCAGGTCGAGGACAACGAGATCGGGGGGATGGGCTGTGAACTCCGTGAGGGCCTCCGGGCCGCTTGCGGCCACAGTTACAGCAAACCCCGCGCGCTCGAGGTAGCCGCGCACAAGCTTTCGCACCCACGGGTCGTCGTCTACCACGAGGATCCTTTTCACCTCACCTCCCCGTTCCTAGTCTAGCGTGGAGCGGCTTCCGACGCTGGGACAATGTGGAGAGAAACGTGCCTTGTTGCCAGGTCAGCACAGTACCTCCCTCGTTCTCGGCCGCAATCGAAACATACCCGGACGATGTGAAGAGTGGAAGGCGAGTCCATGGCAGGGTTGTGGAGCGCTGGCGGCGCTCGGTGTGTGCCCTCTCCATGGCTTTGCCACAACTTTGCCTCAATCTCTCTCGCTCCGTAGGATAAACACGGCAGGGGTTCGATATGCACAACCCACCACCGGCTTCAGCAGGGTGGCGGGGGGCCGGATCAATCGATGGGGTGGCCAATGCTGGTTCGTGGAGAACAGAGGAGCGAGCGCAAAATGAGAAGAACTACAGGGCGACTGCGATCAGTCTCTTTTCGCGTACGCCGTTGGGCTCTTGGGTTTGCTATGGTCGTGCTCCTCGGCCTTAGGTTGGGGATGCCGGCGCTGGCTTCACAGGGCACGCATGTTCTCACGCTGCGCGATGCCCTGGAGATCGCGCTGTCTGCACATCCCGATGTGGTCCAAGCGGCGTACGACCTCCGTAAGGCCGAGCTCGATCTTGTCGGTGTGCGAGCCCAGGTCACCCTGCCAAGCATCCAAGTCGATCTTCGGCCGTTCACCTTGGCCGAGGGGGAGAGTTTCCCCGGTACCACACAGGGATCGATCGGCTTCAGCTTGGGCCTCACCACGGGCACAAGCCTCGGTCTTGAGCTGAGCCCACGCTACAACTGGGATGCGGAGGAGTTCAGCTTTTCGTGGAAAGTATCCCTCTCGCAGCGCTACGATCCGGCACGGCCCATTCCCTCGGAAGCCAGGGCCCTCACCGACGCCGAGGCGAAGGTGGCCAGCGGTCGGCTTGCGCTCGCGCAGGCGAGGGAGAATGTGCTGCTCTCCCTCGTGCAGAGCTACGGGAATCTCCTATCTTCCGAGGTGACCGTTGCCGATGCCCAGCGAAGCCTGGCCCGCGCCCGAGACGCACTGGCCGCCGTCGGGGCGGACGTGGCCGCTGGCCAGGCAGGGCAGCTCCAACTCCTTGAAGCGGAGATCGCCCTCCGCGACGCTGAAATCACTGTTCGGAAGCGCGTTGCAGCGCACACCTCCGCATTCGAGGAGTTCGCCCGCAGTGTGGGCCTCAACGGGCCGGTGGAGTTGCAGCGGACGGGCAACATCTCTGAAGAATTGCTCCAGCGTGTTGGTGAGTTGCTGGCCCGGGCGATCCCGCGCGAGGCCTTGGCGATGGCCAGTGCGGTGCGAGCCGCCAACGACGCGGTGACGACGGCTGAGGAGAAGCTATGGGCCGTCCAAGCTGCGGGTTGGCCGGTGCCATCGGCCAGTTTGACGTGGAGTGAAGGAGGCTGGCGTGTGGGGTTCTCCCTGTCGCTTTCTCTGTTCGCGCCCGACCGACGTGCGCAGAAGGACATCGCGCAGGCAGAACTTGAGCTCGCCCGGGACCGGCTGGCGTCGGCGTGGCAGGAGGCCGAGCGCTCGATCTTGCAGGCGAAATCAGCTCTCGAGGAAGCGCGCGAGGCCGTAGCCATCATGGGCTTGGAGCGGGAGAAGCTCATCCTCGAGCGGGCCGCGGCCGAGCTCCGGCAAGGGGCGGGGTTGATCGGTCCCGCCGACTGGGAAGCCTTCGTGCTCAGGGAGGAGCGGTTTGAAGCGGATTACGAGCAGCGCTTGTTCAGCCTGCTCCAGGCGTACTTGCGCTACCAGCGGGCCCTGGGGCTCAAGCTGGACTGGGAGGGGATGATCCGATGAAGAAGCGCGTGTGGTTCGGCGTGACGCTGGTCCTGTTGCTGGGCCTCGCCGGAGGGTTGTACGCCTGGCAGCCGTGGAGCGGGACAGAAGCGACCACGGGAGCCACGGGCCTGGGAGCGACGTACGTGGTCGATCGTGGGAACCTCTCCCGTTCTCTAACGGCGTACGGCGAGGTCCTGCCTAGGGATGAGGCCACGTTTACGTTCGCCGAGGCCAAGCTCAAGTCGCTGCACGTCAAACTGGGGGACACGGTACGGGCGGGGGATGTGCTGGCCGTACTCGACTCCACGCAGGAGGAGTTGGCGCTGGCTCGCGCCGAGCGTGCCCTGGCCCAAGCGCGGGCGGACGGTGTGCCGACGACGATCCGAGAGCGCGAGCTTGAGCACGACCTGGCTCGGGCCAGCTTCGAGGAGACCACGGTCCGAGCCCCGTTCGACGGGATCGTCGTCGAAGCCGGCCGGACAACAGGAACCACTGTTGGGCAGTATCGGATCGTCGTGCTCGACCGGGGCGAGCTTCTGGTGAAGATCTCCCTCTCGGAGACGGACGTGGGCCAGATACGCGTCGGGCAGCGGGCATCGGTCACCCTGGACGCGGTGCAGGGGAGTTCGTGGCTGGCGGAGATCGTGGAGGTGGGGCTGCGGGCTACCCAGGCTTCGGGCTTCGGGGGAGGGCGGGTGGTGTCGGCCACGGCGCGGCTTCTGCAACCGGATGAGAGGATCCTCCCCGGGTTTTCCGCCCGGGTCGAGGTGGTCGTCGCTGAGGCGCGCAACGTGCTGCGGGTTCCCATCGAGGCCCTGGTTCAGTATGCGGCGCCTCCCGTGGTCGGTCAGGAACAGACGGCTTCAGAGGAGAGGGGGGAAGAGGGTTCGCGCCCGCCCGGGGTTGTCACCGGCGTGAGGGAATTCGGCGCGGCGGAGGAGCACACGGAACCGCTGGCACAGCGCCCGACCCAGATCACCGAAAGAGATACCAGCTCCCGTGTGTCGGACGGAACGGCTACGACCCAGTCTGTGGCCACATCCCGGGACTGGGCCGTGTACGTGGTTGAGAAGGGCGAGACCGGTCTGCGGCCGGTGGAGATCGGGCTGACGACGGCCCAGTACGCCGAAGTCCGGGGGGGACTTTCTGAAGGGGACGTGATCGTCCGTTACCCCACCTCGACGCGAACCAGCAGCGCCGGGGCGACGCAGCGCAACGTCACCCTGCCCGACATCTTCCGCTAGCCATGGAAGACCTTGTCCGTGTCGAGGGGGTGACCAAGGCTTACCGCCTCGGGGAAATCGACGTGTGGGCCCTTCGTGGCGTGGACCTGGCCATCCACCAGGGCGAGTTTGTGGCGCTCACAGGGCCGTCTGGGTCGGGAAAGTCCACGCTACTCCACCTGATGGGCGGGCTTCACCGTCCCTCGGCGGGACGGGTGTTGCTCGAGGGCAAGGACATCTCTTGCCTGTCGCGGGCCGAGCTGGCGCGCTTGCGTGGGCGGAAGGTGGGATTTGTGTTTCAGCAGTTCCATCTCCTGCCCCGGGCAAGCGCTCTGGCCAACGTGGAGCTGCCGCTGATGTATGCGGGGATCCCGAGAAAGACGCGGCGGGAACGTGCCCTGGCGTGTCTGGACAAGGTGGGTCTCGCGTTGCGCGCCCGTCACAGGCCCGGTCAGCTCTCCGGCGGGGAATGCCAGCGTGTAGCCATTGCCCGTGCCCTGGCCTGCGATCCACCGCTGCTCCTTGCCGATGAACCGACGGGGAGCTTGGACACGCGCACGGGACGAGAGATCCTGGGGATCTTCCACGTCCTGGTTGCCGGAGGAAAGACGGTGGTCGTCGTGACCCACGAGCCCTACGTTGCCTCGTTCGCGGCGCAGCAGGTGCGGCTGCTCGACGGCCGACTGGAGGACGGCAATGGGACTGGGTGAGCGGATCTTCGCGGGACTGTCGGCGTTGTGGACACACAAGCTGCGCACGGGACTCTCGGTGCTTGGCGTGGTGATCGGTGTGGCCGCGTTGGTGGCGATCGTGTCCATGATCGAGGGCGCGACCGCGGAGATCAGCGGTCAGATCGTCGGTTTGGGGGCACGAACGATCACGGTGGACCTCTATCCCACGCGGGTGATCCAGCCCGGCCAAGGGGCGGGATTCCTCGCCGAGCAGATCTCGGACGAACTCCGGGCCGCTTCGGCGGTGGCGGAAGCTGTGCCGATCAGCACTGCCTCAGGGGAGGTGCAAGTGGGGTTCAACCAGACCTCGCCCCTCCGCGTCGTAGGCACTACGACGGAGTACGCATGGTTGTTCGAGTTCTGGCCGGCCGAGGGGCGGTTCCTGCACCCTTTGGATGAGGGGAAGTCGGTGGTGGTGCTGGGGGCGCGGCTCGCAACGGATCTCCTCGGCCCCGGGGACCACGTGGGAAAGGACCTCGTCGTCAATCTGCAGAACTAGACGCTTATATTGCGCGTGGTGGGGGTCATGAACCCGCGCGGCACGGTCGGGACCTACGATGTCGACGGACAAGCCTACGTGCCCATTTCACTTCTGCAAGAGATCTCCGGCAACCGGTATTTCAGCACCTACATCGTGCAAGCGGTCGGCGAGGGTCAGGTGGACGAGGCCGTGAGCCAGATCGAGGCTCTCCTGGACCAGAAGTTCGCTGCTCTGACCCAGACGACGGGTGCCGGCGCGGTGAGGGGGGGCACGCAGTTCATCGCGCAGATCGCCGGTGGAGCCATTCGCACCACAACGCAGATCGTCCCCTATACCGTGCAGGTCCAGAGAGAGCTGATTCAGGCGTTCGAGGAGTCCACCCGCACGATGATGCTCATTCTGGGGGGGATCGCCGCCATCTCCCTCCTCGTGGGAGGGATCGGGATCATGAACATCATGCTCGTGGCGGTGGTGGAGCGGACGCGCGAGGTCGGGATCCGCATGGCCACCGGTGCGCGTCCAGGGGACATCCTGGGGCAGTTCCTGTTCGAAGCGGTCCTGGTGTGCGTGGTGGGGGGGCTGCTCGGGCTCGTCGTGGGTTGGCTCGCGGGAGCGGTGGGGGCGAGGGTCGGGGAGTGGCCCTTCGTCTTCTCTCCATTCCCCCCCGTGATCGCGTTCGCCTTCTCCCTGTTGATCGGGGTGGTGTTCGGGATCTACCCCGCGATTCGCGCCTCGCACCTCGATCCGGTGGAGGCACTGCGGCACGAGTAGTGGGGCTTTGATCACGTCCTGATCGAACTTCTGGCGGGGAGCGCGGCACGTGTATACTGGCCCCGGTATGGAACAGACCCCGGTGATGCGGCAGTACCGCGAACTCAAGGCGCGCCACCCGGACGCGATCCTGTTCTTTCAGCTGGGGGACTTCTACGAGACGTTCTTCGAGGACGCGGAGATCGTGGCCCGCGACCTGGAGATCGTCCTCACCAGTCGCGATGGTGTACCGATGGCCGGGGTTCCGGTGCGCAAAGCAGACCTTTACGTGCAGCGCCTTCTCCGTAAGGGGCACAAGGTCGCACTGGGTCCGCAGCTGGAACGGCCCGGTCAAGGGAAGCGTCTTCTCAAGCGCGGCGTGACCCGTGTTCTCACCCCGGGAACGGTGATTGAAGAGGGAGCCCTCGAGGGGGGGACAGACGTGCTGTTGGCCGCGGTGTGGCCGGACGGGGAACGGGTTGGCGTGGCGTGGACGGAGGCGGCGTCGGGCGAGTTCTGGGCTGAGGAGATCCCGCTCTCCGAGTTCGGGTACCTCGTGGCACGGCTGCCCGTGGCCGAGTGGGTCTTCCCCCAGGGCTGGCGTTCCCCGGTCGAGCTGGTGGGTGCGGGCACGGAGCGGCCGGCGGTTGAGTTCAGCTCCGAGACCCTCAAGGCACGTTTCCCCAACGCGCTGCGGGGTGCTCCGCTCGCGGCGTGTGCTGCGGGTGCGCTCGTTTCCTACCTCGCGGTCACGGTGGGGGATCTCGCCCACCTGAGACCTCCGGCGCGCGCTGAGGAAGAGGCGCTCGTCCTCGACGCGTTCACCCAGCGATCGCTCGAACTGCTGAACCCGCTCCGCTCCGAAGGTGTGGTCACGCTGTTTTCCGTGCTCGACCTGACGAAGACGGCGATGGGGCGGCGGCTCCTCCGGCGGTGGATCCTCGCTCCTTTCGCGCGTCGGCCGGCGATCGAGCGGCGCCTGGACGGTGTAGAGGTCCTTCTCCAGTCGGGTACAGAAGGCGAGCTTGCCCGGATGCTTGGCTCGTGCTGCGACCTCCCCCGCCTCCTCGGCCGGGCAGTGACCGGCGGGCTGTCTCCTGGGGACCTTCTTTCTCTGGCCCGCACCCTCGACGCCGCAAGCGAGATCGCCCGGCACCTGCGTGGTCTTCCTGCACCCGTGCCCGAGCCGGTGGTGGGCCTCGCCGACGCGCT
>JAGUVP010000275.1 GCA_020062805.1 Candidatus Bipolaricaulis sp. | reverse complement strand
CGATCTTCCACGCACGGTGGTAATCGGACTCGGGGGCGCAACGAGGACCTCGCGCAGCGCGGCTTCCTCTTCGTCCAAGGCCACAAGACCTGTCACGAGGCCTGCCCACGCCGCGATCCCCGCCACGTACGCTGAACCGAGCCGGTCCATCCCGTCGAGGGCCACTTCCGCCACCTGGAGTCGGCTGTAGAGAACGTCCAGCTCTTTCTGAACGAGGTATCCCCGTACGGTCGCGTTGGCCCCCACGCTGAGGCTGAGTTGGGCCGGGTCATTCTGCACGCGGGAGATCTCGGCCCGCAGCCGGTCGCGGGTGGCCACGGTTGCCTCCCTCACACGGTGGAGTTCCTCATCCCACGCTGCCCGACGTGACTGCAGCGCCGCTCGCTCGGAGCTCAGCTCGGCCAACCGAGAGGTCGCTGCTTCGGCGACCCCGGCCCGAAGATCCTCGTGAAGCGCGGTGAGCACTCGGTTGAAGACCTCGGTCAACTCCGCGGGCGCGACGGTGCTCTGGGCTGCAAGCTGGATGAACGCGCCTTGCGCCTTTGCCGTCAGCGCTGCAGGCAGCCACTCCGCGGACACGGCGGCTCCACGAACGGCCCGGCTCAGAAGCTGCGGATCTTGGACCCGTTCGATCACCCACTGTACCGTCGGCGGGGTGTACGCCGTGGGCATCTCCGCTGACCCTCCCACGGCCAGAAGCGCCTCAGCTCGGTACTGGGTGGGAGCACGTAGGGTCAAGACGACGGCAAGGGCAACGGCGACTGCTACCACCCCGACGAGGATCCACTTCCCTCTCCACAGGATGAACACGTACTCTCTGAGATCCAGCTCGTAGTCGTCCATGGGTCACCTCTCGTGTGTTGCATTCTACCAGGCATGCCGCTGGGCCCGGCGCCCAGGAGCGGTGAGGTGCGCGCGATGTGCTTTATAGGAACGTGGTTTGGGCGTCTTTAGCTAACACCTAATCCACGTCGAGGTCGAAGAGCGCCCCGGGGCCGCCTAGGAAGGCCGCGTAGGCAAGTGAAGACCGAGGCCGTTGAGAGGATCAACAGCGAACGGCCGGCAGGCGTGAAGCCCGCCGCTACGGAACGGGGACCCGGGGTTCGTAGCGTCGCACCTTGTGTGCGACGAAAAGCAGAAACGGGAACCGGGTCTGTAGCGTCGGACCCTGTGTCCGACGGCCTTTCGGGGGTATCCGTGGCGTCGCACCTTGTGTGCGACGGCCGTTCGGAGCCTTCCGTAGCGTCAAGAACCACTGAATCGACGGCGGGCATGAAGCCCGCCACTACACGATCGGGACCCGGGGGTCGTAGCGTCCCTCGCGCAGCCGGAGGGACAGCACGGTGCAGCGCACAGGCTGCTACGTCAGCGGGTTGCGACCTCGGAGCTGGGAGATGAGCGCATCGTAGTCGGCATGGCTTCCGATCCAGAACCACACGACTACATCGCCCTCGACCCAGCCAATCGCGCGGTGGTGCAACCCGACACGGATCGAGTAGATGGGTTCTGTGGGGTGGACGAGGCGGAAACGCAGACTTGGGTGACGAGGGTTCTCCTTGAAAAGTGTGTAGGCCCGTTTTGCGGTACGGTGAACTTCCCCGGGCAGGGTTGCGAGAGCCTGTCGGAACCGATGGGTGGTCCTCGACCTCACAGCACCGACTCGTCCAACGATTGGGTCTTCTTCGCCCGGAACTCGTCTCGGGCCTCGCCCGCGAGTTGCCTGAGTTCAGGCTGAGACAGAGCAAACGCTTCCTGCCATCGCTGCTCTGACTGGATCTCTTCAAGAATCCACTCCGCAAGCGCACGCTGATCGTCTTCGGGCAGTCTGGCCGCCTCGCTGAACGCTCTCTCCAGCAGCTTGCTCGTCATCCTCCCACCTCCGGTCTGATTCTACAGCCTGGGGCACCTCGGCACCGGCGAAGGGCGGCACTGCGGTAGACGCTCTTGCGGAACGAGGGTGAGAGGGAGTCGATAGTCGTGGAGTCGCTGATGGAGGAGCCGGAAGCCCGAAGGGAGGTGAGTTAGGGAGTGGAGAGAGCCAGCTCGCCGCCGGGCCTGCCATAGGGACCCTGAACGCTGGCCCTTCTCTCCCACGGCTCTGCATCCCGAAACACACTCAGGGCCTCGTGGACGATCCCGAACGGCCGTGTCCTGCCGAGCTTGGCCTCTACGGCCTCGGGGCGGCCTTGGGTCTCCCCAGTACCCGACGGCGGGCATGAAGCCCGCCGCTACGGAACGGGGACCCGGGGTTCGTAGCGTCGCACCTTGTGTGCGACGAAAAACCGGCGGGCATGAAGCCCGCCGCTACAGAAACGGGAACCGGGTCTGTAGCGTCGCACCTTGTGTGCGACGGCCGTTCGGAGCCTTCCGTAGCGTCAAGAACCATCGAATCGACGGCGGGCGTGAAGCCCGCCGCCACACAACCACCGCGGAGGTCCGACGCTACCGGCTGCGGGTCATCCACCGCCAGGCGGTGTCTACGATGACGTCGAGCGCCGCGAACTCGG
>JAGUVP010000140.1 GCA_020062805.1 Candidatus Bipolaricaulis sp. | reverse complement strand
GGCTAGCCCGGTTGGCTTGCTTTGGGCTGACGGGGTGAACCTTCACAAGGCTGGGGGCCGAACGATCCCGCCCGTGGGAGCGTGAAGCCCGAGAACAAGAACGCGGGCTAAGCTTGTAGAAGCCGAAGCCAAAGGGTTTTCGGACGGGGGTTCGACTCCCCCCACCTCCACCAGCCGGCGGCGTAGCCAAGCGGCAAAGGCGAGGGACTGCAAATCCCTTATTCCCCGGTTCAAATCCGGGCGCCGCCTCCAGGACAGTCGCAGGTCCCGAGGTGACCGGAGCGGCGGGGTTCTCTGACTTGCCGACTTCTGACTTGCCGACTGTGTTGTCGGGTGGTTAGCTCAGCTCGGTAGAGCACGCGCTTGACGTGCGCGGGGTCGCAGGTTCAACTCCTGCACCACCCACCATGCACCGCGCTTCCCGTGAGCGCTTCAACCCCGCCGCGTTTCCACAGCTGTAAGAACGCCGCTGCGGAAGGAGAGGAACCGCGTGCCGTCGAACACCCCCCCTCGTACACCCACTGCTCCCGAACCTCGGACGCCGTGGTCGTGCGGGTGACCTTAGTCGGCAATCCCCATGCCACCATCACCTGAGTGTCGGTCATGTCGATCCAGATGCGGCCTGCGAGGAGCGCTTTCCAGTCCCAGTCTCGGCAGCGAGGGTCCAGCATGTGGCAGGCGGACAGAGGGCGGAGCTGTTTCCATTCCCATTCGGACATCATGGGGAACGCCTTGTAGAGCTGGCCCGCCTCTTGGATCGACAGGCATCCTCTCACCACCTGGGCGCAGAGCGTCTCCGATCTGACACCGGTTTCGTTGCGGCACGCGGTGTAGATCCGTACGGCTTCCGCGACCGACATCTGGCCGCCTGCTGCTACCTCGCGGCATAGGTCGTGGGGCAAGCCGTAGACAGCAACGCCTGTTCGCGTCTCCACCGTAAGCCACAGGGTCTGCCCGAGCGACAGGAGCGCCAGCAGACCCGCCACGATCCACAGACTCTACGTGTTCATCGTTCCACCCCTCCCTACCGGACTTGGATGCTCGGCCGTGGCCCAGCTGTCGCGACGGGTGACCCTGAAGGAGGTTTGCAGAAGGCTTGTCATACTCCTTCGCGTCCAGACTAGGCGGGTGTAGGGTTAGATAAGAGGACGGGTGGGTCGAGGGTGCGGTACGTGTGCAAGCTGTTCAGTAGACAACTGCGCCTGAGGCGGACGGGCGCAGGGCGGCGCACGCCTACGGTGCGTCCTCCCGAGTGGTGGCTTGAAGCTTGGTCAGGATGCGGAGGATGGTTCTGCGATCTCCCCACACATCGAACGCGTGAACCCAGACGACGATTCCGAACCCGAGGGCTACGACCCACACGGCGTCCAACTCAGCCAACCACGGAGGAGTTGCCCCTGCCGGGCGGAGCCTCTGCCACCCCAGAAAGACCCCAAGCGCGACGAGCCCCGCGCCGGTGAGGGCGCCGCCCACAATCCAGAACCGCAGGTGCTGGGCCAACGCCCGCAGCTCTTCCTGGGCCGTCATGCCCTGATTGCGTCGAAACCGGTTCACGAGCTCGCCTCCTTCATCTCAACGTACAGGGTCCGCTAGGTTCGGTGGGAACGCCCAAGACGTGACGAAGTCTAGAACCTCGGGACCCCACCCTCCTTGGCCATGGACTCCTTCAGGATGCTTGCCTGACGCGGAATGCGTCCCCGTTCCGCGCAGAGCGGGCAGTACAGCCCGCAGTAAGTAACCTGATCGAGATCGCCTGTCCGATCGCGCATCGCCTCCCCCTTGGTCGTCCCCGAGGATGCCACGTCTGCGGAGGGCCTGCGCTGTCCAACGCCAGAGTCTGTCCAGAATCGAGGCCGGAACAACGTCGTTCTGCAGACCAGGCTTACGCCGACCGGCCAGCGCGAGCGCAGAGCCCCTCAGAGGGAGGGGCTTTCGCCATGTCCGTTGACGAAAGCCTCGCGATCTGTCGGTTATGTGCGCGCAGGGTAGTTCGTCTGCTCATCGCCCCCCTGTGCGCTGGCTTCCTGTCGCATCTCCTTCCCTTTTACTTCAGCTGCCTCACGCGTGGGGAAGTAGTCGAACTTGGGCCATGGCATGGAGGGCGTCCGCCATCTCAAGACCCATTCGCCCCTGCGCGGAGGGCCTGCCGGATAGATCGTCGTCTCGATCTTCATAATCGTTCCTCCCTCTGGTGTGCCCAGTGAGTGACCTGGCACGGTTGACACTGTAGCCTTCTTTCGTTCTGGCGGCCAAGATCGTTCCTCGGGGCGTCGATGTTAGGGTCCGGAGCTGCCGATCGAACAACCACGATCCTCATGCCTGCACTCCTGAGCCGATGCTCGCCTGATTCGGTACGATCCCGGCATGGTGGTGCAGATCAGTCGGGAGAGGTTCGAAGAGCTGGTGCGCGAGGCCCTGGCCGAGCTTCCGGCAGAGTTCCGGAGATACCTGAACGGCCTTGAGGTCCGCGTCGAGGACTACCCGGACGACGAGCTGCTGGCGGAGTGGGGCCTCGTCCCCCCGGACTACCCGTTCGGGATGTACGAGGGGGCATCGCTTCCCGATGTGGACACGCCGAGCGACTTCCCGGGAACGATCGTTCTCTACAAACGCCCGCTGGAGGCGTGGGCTCAGAACGAAGCGGAACTCCGCGACCAGGTGCGGCGGACGGTGTACCACGAGCTTGGCCACCGGTTCGGCTACTCCGACGAAGGGATGCTCGACGAGCTGCGCGGCGGGGCGGGCACGCCTTGGCCCGAGGAAGCGCGACAAGCCGAGGCGGACCGCCACCTCCAGATCGGAAGAGCGTC
>JAGUVP010000041.1 GCA_020062805.1 Candidatus Bipolaricaulis sp. | reverse complement strand
GGTGAGGGAGACCTCCGCCGCCACTCCGGCCTGCGCTAGAACGCTCCGCAGTTCTTCCCGACGCGCCCCCGCCCGGCCGCGATCCGCCGCCGGGTTGAGAATCACCTGTACCTGTACCATGGCTCGGCATTCTAACCCGCTGCCCTGAAGGTCACAGAAGCCAGACCTGGATAGCTCGGGTATGCCTTCCTCCCAGTCTCCTTCCCCACGCAGCCAGGTCGGCCCTCAACGGGGAGGACGCCGTCTTCGGCAACCACGTCCCCCCGAAGCCGCAGTCCGCCCCTAGCGCACGAGGGAGAGGAGCTTCGCCGCCAAGCTATCCAAGGCCTGGTTCAGGGCCTCGCCCCACGGCGCGGACGCGAACGAGGCGCTCCCCACCACGAGCTCGACTGCGGCCGCTGCGCTGATGGTGAACGTCTGGGTTGCGATCGGCACCGGGCTCGGGACGCGGTACAGGATGGCCACGTACTCGCCGGGGCCCGCATGGGGCAGCAGGGCTTGATTCCAGGTCCACGTCACACACGGGTTGGCCCCGGTGGACGAGGCGGTTGCCGATGCCCAGTTCGGGATGGGCGATGCCGACGAGTGGATCGTGATGTAGTAGGTGTTCGGCGGGGCGGGGTCGCGGTAGCCGATGGGCACCGTCTCCCCGTCGAAGTACACGCCCTTGCTGGTGCGGAACCCGCCGGAGCACACGTCGAACGGGAAGTGAAGGTGCACCTCGACCGAGGCTGCCCCCGACGCTTCGCCATGCGCAGTGACGCTCTGGACCGCTCCTGTCGCCAGGTGCACCACCTCCGCGTGCAGGTCGGTCTGCACCGACGCCCCCCGGACCGTGAACAGGAACAGGGTGAACGCGATCGTCGACGTGTAGAACTTCTCGACGGAGGGCAGGATCAGAACGTCCGCTCCCAACGCCAGCGACGCTGTTCGCCACGCCTGGGTATCCGGTGTGGGGATGATCCCTGTGGGGTACACCCCGCCGCCCGTCTGGCTGAGCCAGGCCTGGAGCGCGGCCGGCGGGATCACGAACAGCCCGGCTGCCGCCAATCTCTGCCCCAGCATCTCCCCCAACCCAGGGCCGATGTTGGCGAGGCCGGTGCCGGCCCGATCCACGAACGGAGCCACCGCCACCCTTGGAGAGGAGAACCCCACGCACGCCAACGCCAGAACAGCTGCACAGATCACACTCCACGCTCGCCGCATACAACCACCTCCGGATCCTCCATTATAGGCTGTGGCCCACCGGTGTAGCTTCTCCTAGCGGCTGACGGTCCGAGGGATCCCCCGAGGGAAGAGGTCCAACCGGTACGCGGTCAGAGCACGCTCTCCCTCGCCAAGAAACGCCACGAACTCAGCCCCCCGAGCGAGGAGGGTGCCCCCAAAACCTCCGGTCTGGGCGCGGTAGCGGTCCAGGACCAGCACGCTCCCTCCCACTTCGACCTCCACCCCTTCTTGGCGCCTCAGGTCCCCAGTGCCCTCACCCGACGATTCCGTCCGCGGCCTCCCGCCAGGTCCCGTTCCCGCGCCGATGGATGCCAACAGGAGCACCCCGTCGGCCGCGCGGGCCTCATGGAGAGAGGGCAAGATCACGTAAGCGGCCAGCGTGCCGGCGAACAGCGCATTCCCCTCCGGCAGGACCAGCTCCCGCCGTTCTCCCCCGACCGTCGTCATCGCGGTCGCGCCATCCACGGTGATGGAGACTTGCTGGTTCCCGAACCCCAGCGGACCGCGGGTCTCCAGCGTGTACGACCGTGGGCGCAGTTCACCGTCCAGTTCGATCTCCTGCTCGAACGCCACGCTCACAGTGACGAACAGAATCTGGAAGAAGAAGCTGCCGGACGAGGTCAGCCGTACTGTGTCCTCACTCGATCGCTCCAGCCGGTACACCTCTTCCGCAACCCTCTTCCCGTCGAGATCATAGGCAAGTCGCCCAGTTTGAACGTATCCCAACGGAAGCGGGACCCTGTGCAGATCAGCCGCGTCTTCATCGGGCTCGACTTCCACAACCGGAGTATCGGTCGTTGCGGGGGGGAGGATCACGGGAGCCTCGAACCACTCCGCAGGGATCTCTCCCCACTCGGGAGCGGTGGGCGCGGGAGAGAACGGGCGGACGAGCGCAAGCACGATCCCAGCGGCAATACTGAAAACCCCCAGGACCATCAGCCACGTTCGCTTGCTGGGCTTCCTCACGACCCCCCCTCCGCAAGTCAGTCTACCCGACGCCGCGTCTGAATCCCCGGATGCCGTGCGCTAAGCTACCCGGCGATGGAGCTGCCGCGTTCGTTCGGGATCGTGCTCCACCCCACGAGCTTCCCCGGCCGATGGGGAATCGGGGCTCTCGGGAACGAGGCCCGCCTCTTCCTCGACTGGCTCGCCTCGACGGCGGCCCAGTGGTGGCAGGTGCTCCCCCTCGGCCCGACCGGGCACGGTGACTCGCCGTACCAACCGTTCTCCTCTTTCGCCTGGAACCCGTACCTCCTCGACCCCGACGATCTTCTCGCCCGCGGCTGGCTCTGGAACGAGCCCGTCCCGCCGCTCCCCGCAGACCGGGTGGACTTCGGGCGGATCTACGAAACGCGGTGGCTGCTCCTCCGCCGCGCCTACGACGGCTTCCTCCGCCACGCCTCTCATCGCGAGAGACGTGATCTCGCCCGGTTCGCCCGAGCCGAGGCGCCATGGCTCCCCGCCTACGCCCTGTTCATGGCTCTGAAATCCCACTTCGGGGGCAGCCCGTGGACGGAATGGCCGCCGGAGCTCGCCAGGAAAGCGCCCCGACCGTTGGCCGCGGCCCGGCGGGCCTTGACCGAGGACGTGGGGTTCCACACCTGGACCCAGTGGCAGTTCCAGCGGGCGTGGGACGTCCTGCGATCATACGCCCGCGACCTGGGGATCAGGATCATCGGGGACATGCCGATCTTCGTGTCCCACGACTCGGCCGACGTGTGGGCTCACCCGGACCTGTTCCACCTCGACAAGCGAGGGAACCCGACCGTCGTCGCCGGGGTGCCGCCGGACTACTTCAGCGCCACCGGGCAGAGGTGGGGGAACCCCCTCTACCGGTGGGACGTCCTCGCGGCGGACGGGTTTCGGTGGTGGGT
>JAGUVP010000008.1 GCA_020062805.1 Candidatus Bipolaricaulis sp. | reverse complement strand
TCGTCGGTTGTCGGGTCGCCGATGGCGTAACAGACCGCGGGCTGGCCCTTGCGTCCGATCCGGCCACGCAGCTGGTGGAGCTGGGCGAGCCCGAACCGCTCGGCGTGCTCGATCACGAGGAAACTGGCGTCCGGCACGTCAAGGCCGACCTCAACCACGGTTGTGGCGACGAGGAGCTGCACGCTCCCGTCGCGGAATGCGGCCATGGCGCTCCGCTTCTCCTCGGAAGCCATCTGGCCGTGGAGAAGGGCTGCCCCATGGCGCGGGAACCTGTGACGCACCTCTTCGTACCCTTCCGATGCCGCTCGCAGTTCGAGCTCCTCTGACTCGGCGACGAGGGGGAACACCACGTACCCCTTTTCACCCCGCTCCAACCACGTCTCCGCCTCGCGGTACACGTCCTCGCGACGGGATTCGGACACCCACACGGTGCGCACTTCTCCTCGGGAGTTCGGCATCTCCTCGAGCACGGATACCGTGAAGTCGCCGTAAAGCGTGAGCACGACGGTGCGGGGGATCGGGGTGGCGGACATGACGAGGATGTTCGTCCCCCCACCCTTGGCCTCGAGGGCGGCCCGCTGGACGACCCCAAACCGGTGTTGCTCGTCCACCACCGCCAGGGCGAGGTCGTGAAACACCACGTCGTCCTGAATCAGGGCGTGGGTTCCCACAACCACATCCACTTCGCCGGCCCGGATCGCCTCGATCATCGCCCGCCGCTCCTTGCGCCCGACTCCGCCGGAAAGGTACCCCACCCGGACGGGTAGATCCCGCAGCAGATCCTGCAGCACGAGCTGATGCTGCTCGGCGAGGATCTCTGTGGGGGCCATCACCGCGGCTTGGGTGCCCGCTGACATGGCCATCACGCACGCCGCGGTGGCGACCACGGTCTTCCCCGAGCCGACATCACCCTGGAGAAGACGAAGCATGGGTCGAGAGGATCGGAGGTCCCGCTCGATGGCGCCGATCGCCCGCTCCTGGGACGGTGTGAGGCTGAACGGAAGGGACTTCACGAACCGGTCCAGGGCATCCTGGTCGGGGGCGAGCACTCGCCCGGCGGAGGCCGGGATGCGGCGGTGTACGATCCCTATCTGGAGGAGGATAAGCTCCTCGAACGCGAGGGCGCGCCGGGCGTTCTCGAAGTCGGGGAGATTCCGAGGAGCGTGAATCCGGGAGATCGCCTCGCGTCGTGAAGCGAGGGCCAAGCGTTCTCGGATCTCTTCGGGAACTGCGTCCTCGATGTGGTGGGCGAACTGCTGGAGGCTGTCTTGGATCAGGCCGTGAAGGATGGGCTGGGTCAGGCCTTCGGTGGTGGGGTAGATCGGAACCCAGCGCCCGGTCTGAAGGTTGGTGCCCTCTTTCTCCCACACGGGGTTCTCGATCTGGATCTCGCCGTAGCGGTGCTGAACCTTTCCGTACAGGGCGTACCGTTCGTCGTGAGCAATCTGGTCCCAGACCCACGGTTGGTTGAACCAAATCGCGAACAAGAACCCCGTTCCGTCGTCGAAAGCCACCTTAACCAGTTCCAGTCCGCGCCGGACTCTGATCCGTGACTTGGCCCGCACGGTGCCTCGGACGAGCACGGTCTCCCCGTCCCGCACCCCGCCGATCGGTCGGAGTTGGGACCGGTCCTCGAGGCGGCGGGGGAAGAACGTCAGCACGTCCTCGATGCTGTGGATCCCAATGCGGCCGAGCAGTTCGGCGCGCCTTTTTCCCACTCCGGAGAGGTGGGAAACGGGGACTTGGGACAGTGGCTCCCGTGGTGGAGGCGGGGTCTCGATCCATCGTTCGAGTTTCTTCACCGCAGCGGCCCGCGAGGTCGCGTTGCGCGCAGAGTAGCCTGCCACAAGATGCGAAGCCTCTGGGACGTGGTGAGAGACGAACTTCTCCAGCCCGCCAAGGACGGCCGTGTCCGCGAACGATTTCTCTCGCTCCAGTGCCAGCACCTTGCCCACCAGCGCGCGTTCGGCAGCCCCCCGGTCTGTTGTCGGCATGGTCGGATCCCTCTATACTAAAGGACGCTGAGGAGGCGGTCCAAACTGGAGATCCTGACCTACCCCAACCCCATTCTGCGACGGCCCACGACCCCGGTGGAGCCGGGGAGCGCTGAGGCCCACGCGGCCGCGGCTGCCCTGCGCGCCGCGTTTGGCGGGATCGAGGCCCTCGGACTTGCCGCAAACCAAATCGGCCTCCCGGTGCGGGCGATCCTCGTTCGGCTCGGGGGCGAGGAACGGGTGCTGTTCAACCCCGAGATTGTAGGGCGGAGCCCGGAGATCGACGTTAGCTGGGAGGGTTGTCTGTCTCTCCCCGGCGTAGAGGCTGAGGTCCCTCGGGCGAAGCAGGTGGTCGTTCGAGCGATGGATGAAGGCGGAGCGCTGGTTGAACTCCACCTCTCCGAGCTTGAAGCCCGGGTGGTGCAGCACGAGGTGGACCACCTCGACGGCGAGCTGTACGTGGACCTCCTTCCCAAGGACGAGCGCCGGCGGGTGCTCGCCGAGTTCCGCCTTGCCCAGCAGGTACAGAAGGAGCGAGTACCTTCACCAGCGTAGAGTTGCGCGTCGCATTCGCGGGGAGTGGCGCGTTTGGCGTGCCCGCCCTTCGTCGGCTTGCTGAAACGTACGGGGTCCTTCTTGTCATCTCTCAGCCCGATCGGCCGGCTGGCCGGGGACTCAAGCTGACCGCCCCCCCGACGAAGGCCGCGGCTCAGGAGCTAGGGATCCCCGTGCTCCAGCCGCGGACCATCAACGCTCCTGCGATGCTCGGCCAGTTGCGATCTCTAGACCTCGATTTCCTCGTCGTGGCGGCGTTCGGTCAATTCGTGCGGGAGCCCGTGCTCAGCCTCCCTGGGCACGGCTGTGTGAACATCCACGCTTCGCTCCTGCCTGCATACCGCGGGGCGGCACCGGTGGCATGGGCGGTCATTCGGGGAGAGAGGGAGACCGGGGTCACAACGTTCGTGCTCGATGAGGGGATGGACACAGGTCCGATCCTGTTGCAACGGGCGGTTCCGATCGCTGAAGAGGATACGGCTGGCGAGGTGGAGAGCCGCCTTGCGGCCCTCGGAGCAGAGCTGATTGTGGAGTCGCTTCGGGGTGTCGCCGACGGAACAGTGCCCCCGCGGCCCCAACCTGAGGAAGGGACGCTTGCCCCGAAGCTCCACAAGGAGGATGGGCGGATTCGCTGGGAGTGGGCGGCTCGGCAAGTTCATGACCGTGTTCGCGGCACGAACCCGTGGCCGGGAGCGCACACAACCCTGCGGGACAGGCTGGTGAAGGTCCACCGGACGCGGGTCGTGGCCGAGGATCGCGTGGAAGCCCTGCCGGGAGCGATCCTCCCCCGCCATGATCGACTGCTCGTGGCGGCGGGGAAGGGAGTGCTGGAGGTTCTCGAGCTTCAGCCCGCAGGCTGTCGCATCCTCACCGGCCGAGAGTTCGCCAACGGCTACTGCCGCTGTCCGGGCGGGCGGTTTGGGTAGCTTGTACTCAGGTTTGCAGTTTGGGGAAACGAAGTCGTCCGAGATGGTGATCAGCACGGAGGTAAAGCGAATGGAACGTCAAGAGGACATTCTGAAAGGAGCGTTGCTTCTGGAGAAGCGGGGGAAAGCGTTGTACGAGCAAAGCGCCTTGGGAACAGATAACGGAGCCGTGCGGGATGTCTTTCTCAACCTCGCCCAGGAGGAGGGGCGACACATCGAGATCCTGTCCAAGGCGTTCGCAGGCCTGATGCGTACCGGAAAGGTTGACGTGGAAACCCCGGCGGACAAACCGACCGCTGCCGCGACGGACGTTCTGACGGATGCGGTGAAGGCGGACATCTCAGCTGCCTCCTATGAGGCGGCGGCTCTCTATGCGGCGATGGCGCTCGAAGAGCGCGCAGTTGCGTTCTACTCCGACGCGGAACGGGAGTCTGCTGGTGAGGCCAAAGCCCTCTACAGTTGGCTCGCTCAGTGGGAGCGGTCCCACCTCGACCTCCTCACTGCCCTCGATGAGGAACTGCGCCAGAGGGTGTGGAACGACCAGCGCTTCTGGCCGTTCTGAGCCGTGTCGGAGTGGCCGCGGACCTACGAATTCGTGGTCCGTGATCCGCAGGGGCCTTTCTGGTCCACGGACAACGGTCTACGGACGACGGTCCTCGCCGCGGGGCTCCGGGTTCTCGCGTGGCCGGAGGCTCCGCGGGCACATTCGCCTGAACTAGCCGAGCCACATCGGGTCGGGGTCCACCTTGAGCCAGGACGGAGGCCGGGGAAGCGCCTCGGCGAGGCGGTCCACCACGTCTTCCTTCCCCCGCACGAGCAACTGGGCGCGGGGAATCCCTCGGCGGGGAAAGAGGCGGGCCGGACCGAGAACCTCGAACCTGCGGCCGAGGAGGTTCTTCGCCAGCGCATCCGCCTTCGCTTCGGCGTCCCGGCCGGTGGCGATCATCCGCACCAGGCGCGCGAACGGCGGGTACCGTAGGCTCTCCCGGTACCCCAGTTCTTCAGCGTAGAACGCGGCGTAATCCGCCTCCAGGGCGGAGCGGATCGCGTAGTAGCCGGGTTGGTCGGACTGCACCACCACTTCGCCTGGACGCTCCCCGCGTCCGGCCCGTCCCGCTGCTCCGGCGATGAGCTGGTATGTCCGCTCCCCGGCGCGGAAGTCCGGCGTCGAAAGGAGCTGATCGGCGTTCACGATCCCCACGAGGGAGATCCCCGGGAAGTCGAGGCCCTTTCCCACCATTTGCGCCCCGACGAGGATCTGGATCCTGCCCTGAGCAACAGCGCAAAGAATCCGGTCGCGGTCCCGCGCCGTGTCGGCATCGAGGCGGGCTACCGTTGCCGACGGAAACAGCCTTCGCGCCTCGTGTTCCACCCGCTCCGTGCCCACACCGAACAGGTGGAACCGGTCTTCCCCGCAGCTTGGACATCGCAAGTCGCGGACAGTCTTCCCGCACGTGTGGCAGTGGAGTGCGCGGTCGGCGAGGTGAAACACGAGGGGGATCTCACAATCAGGGCAGCGAAGGATGGACCGACAGCGGCACACAGCGCCGGTGTAGAACCCGAGCCGGTTCAGGAACAGGAGCACCTGCCCCCGCTTGCCGAGATGGCGGTGGATCGCCTCCTGCAGGATTGGGCCGATCACGACGTCGCCCCGCGGGGCCACGCGGACCGTGGGCCGTGCTCCGACCACCCGGTCCGGGAGAGAGAGGAGTTCGAGTTCACCCTGGGCAGCGCGGTAGAAC
>JAGUVP010000076.1 GCA_020062805.1 Candidatus Bipolaricaulis sp. | reverse complement strand
TACACCCCCACCACCGGCGCCCGGAGCGCGCCCAACGCCGCCTCCGGGTGTGCGCCGAGGAGGACGATCTCGTCTCCAACCTCCAGCTTCAGAAGCAGGGCGAGCTCCTCGCCAACCACGACCCCGCCCGTGCCGGTCGCGAGGGACTCCCCGGCGACGATCCGATCGGCAAGCCCACTGACCGGATCGACTTCCTCGGGCACGATGCCTCGCACGTAGATCGTCCGCGATCGCTCCCCGACGCTCGCCATCGCCGGCAGATCGAGCCGCACCGTCCACCACTCGATCCCCTTAACCTCCGCAAGCGCCGCCAGCGCATTGGACGGATCGCGCATCAACGGGATCGCTGATCCGGTCGCCTTCGTCGGCACGGCACGGATCTGGGCGTGCCCCGTGTCGAACCGGGTCGCTGTCTCGAACATGTCCCGCAGGTTCGCGTTCGCGAACCCGAACATGAACACGAGGAAGTACACCGGGATCAGCACCGCGAGCAACGTAAGGAGCGTTCGGCGCCGGTTTCGCACCAGATGCCGCAGCGCGACCTTCATTCGCCCGCCTCTAGCCGCTCGACGGTGAAGAACGTCGCATCGAGCCCGATGTTGAACTCCGGGTCAAGGATCCGTTGGACGGCCCGGTCGCCGTTCGCGTCCACAACCACGACCTCTGTGGGGAACAGAACCTCCCCGACGCGGACCGACTCGCCGAACGTCGCCGTGCGGATGACGCCACCCCGTTGGTCGTAGTACACGATCTCCAAGGGCACGTAGTCCGTCGTCACCGTGACCTCGAGCTTTCCGTAGACGACCGGCGCGTCTGGCCGCGGGACGAGCGTGAGCAAGTACAGTGGTTCGCCGGTCGGGCCCGTGATCGTTTCCGCTCGAGCATCGTAGTCGCGGGACAGCGTCCCTTGGGAGAGGTCGTCGAGCGACGGCCCTGCGCCAAACAGCGCTTGCGTCAACCCCATCGCGGGCAGAGAGATCGCGAGCCCGATCACTGGGCTGTAGTACCACAGGTCATCGCCCACCTGGAGGTACCCCGATCCCGCATCGGCCACCGGCTCGTGAATGCGGACGAGGGTCCGGTCTTCGCCGAGCGTCCACACCTCCATTCGGTAGCGCTCTGTCGCCCCCGAGAGCGTGATCTCAAGCTCGACCATCGCGTGGAAGCTCTCGCCCTGCCAGCCCGCACGCACCTGCACCAGGATTGCGGCAGCATCGAACATGCCGTCCGCGGCCGACGCCACGGCAACGCTCGCGACAACGACGAAGACCACAAGGAATGCTCGAACTCGGCGCATCGTTCTCTCCTTTATCCCTCGCGGATTGCGGTCACCGGTTCCAGTTGGTTCGCCCGCCGCGCCGGGTACCACGCAGCGGCGATTACCGTGAACACGACCACGCTGAACGCCGCGACCCAGTACCAGCCTGATGTCGCCGCGTAAATCACCGTTGGCATTCCCAGCGACCCGCCCACGTCACGCACGAACGACGAGAAATCTATCCCGTCTCTGCCGAGGTACAGGAGCGCCGCATACCCAATCCCTCCCCCGACGAGGAACCCCATCGCCCCAACGAGCGCTGACTCCAGGAGCACAACCCCGGCGAGGGTCTTCCGGCTCATCCCGACCGCCGTCATCACTCCAAACTCTCGCGTGCGCTCTAGCACTGAGTAGAACGTGGTGTTGGCCACCCCAAACCCGGCGAGGAGGCTGATCATGATCACGAACGGGATCAGCTTGATCGTCGAACCGGAGATCATCACCCGCGCCAGCGGGTTGAGGTCGAAGTAGTCGGCGACCGCGATGTCGGGGTGAGCAGCAAGGAGCCGACGCGCTTCCGCGACCGCGCGGTCGGCCGCCGTTCCTCCTGGCAGACTGACCGCAAGCGTCGTCGCGCCCTCGATCCCCGTCAGCTTCCTCAGAGTGTCGAGCGGCGCGATCGCTACCCGTTCCATCTCGACGATCGTCGGGCGGAACAGGCCGACCGTCACGAACGCCTGCGACTTCACCCCCGCGCTTCCGCTCACCACGACGACGATTCGTTCTCCAATCCGCACATCGAGTTCCTCGGCCAGCACGGCGGAGAGGAGGATCTCCCCGCTTCCCGTGAGGTACCGACCGTCGGCGATCATCTCGTCAAGGTGCGTCACCGACTTCTCGGCGATCGGGTCAACGCCCCGCAGGGCGACCCCGTCGGTTCCGTAGGCGCTTCGCAGCATCGCCCCCACTTCGAGGCGCGGCGCGATCCCCGCGAGTCGCATCCCCGTCAGCGCTGCCTGGGCTACCGTGAGTTGCTCGGGAGAGAGGGCGTTCTCCAGGACCGGGTCATCGGCGTACGCAGCAGTCCGTACCTGGAAGCTTCCCTGGTTCTCCGCGACCTGCGCCGCGATCATCGAGCCGACGAATCCGTCGGTGATTCCGAACAGGATGAGGATCACGAGACTCCCGAACGCGACGATCCCCGTCATGAGGAGCGTCCGCTGGGGGTGCCGCCACAGGTTCCGCCACGCCATGCGGACCATGCCCGTCATTCCTTCCCCCGCGCCGGGCAGGTCAGCCCATCGGCGATGACCTGGCTCATCCGCCGCACCAGGCGGGGATAGAGGTCGGGAGCGATGTGTTTCTTGTAGAGAGGGAGGAACTTGATGATCCCGAGGACGGCGAAGATCTCCGCTACGTCCCCCTCGATGATCTCTTCTGCCTGTTGAGCCTTCTGGATCCTCCCGAACAGTGGGGACAACGCCTCCATGGCGCGAGCCTGGTACTCTTGCAGGTCCGGATGTCCCGCCAGGAAGTGGGCGAGTTCGCGAGGGTCCGCGGCGAGCGCACGCACGATCTCATCGTTCTCGATGAGTGCCACCACCTCCTCCTGAAACCGGACCAAGGCCTCCCGCATGTCGTCCGTGGCTTGGAATGAGCGCTCCACAAGCCTTGCGGTCATGCGGGTGATCTCCTGAAAAAGGACCTGGCCGTAGAGGGTCTCCTTGGAGGGGAAAATAAGGTAGAAGGTTCCTTTGGCGACGCCTGCCGCATGGGCCAGTTCCTCCACCGTGGTCTTCTTCAACCCGTAGCGGGCGAAGAGCTCCCGCCCGACTTCGACCAGCCGGGCCCGGATCGTCTCTCGCTCCGTTTCCGTCAATGCTCGTGGCATGGCTCTGACCATCTGACCATAATGTCTATATTGGTCACAACTTCATGATATGATGCCCCGGCTGATCTGTCAAGGAACTTCCACACCCGGACCAAGCGCCGGATCCTCCCGAGAGGGTCGTCACGCTCGACGGTCGGCGCTCCCGATGCTCAGCGCGATGATCGCAGCGAGGATGTGGTGTCAATGACCTTTGTGACAGCCAAGGAGCTACACGACCGTACTTCGCAGATCCTGCGGGCTGTGACAAGCGCGAAGCCCGTGTTCGTCACCCGCAACGGGAAGCCGGTGGGCTGTGATCCGCGGTCTGAGCGCGGCGGATCTGGACGCCCTTGTGATGCTCCACGCGCCCACCCTGCGTAGGGAGCTCGACGAGGCGGTTGCCGACGTGGCCACGGGTCGTGCGGTCTCGCTGGACGAGGCGATCACCCAAGCCGAGGTTGGACGTCCGGTTCATCTCTAGGGCTCAAGGGAATCTGGCCCGTCTCCCCGCGAAGGCGCGCTCGCGCCTCCTCCGTGCCCTGTGGGGATCCTCGCGGGACCATTGCTTCAGGGCTTGCCTGGTCTACGTTGCCTGAAAGACGTTCACGAGCCGGAGGTCCACCGGTTGCTCATGGGCTCCTACCGCATCCTGCTCACAGCGAAGTCCGACGCGGTCACGGTCCTGCGCGTGATTCACCGACCAAGAGCCTGCCCAGGTCAACCGCCTCGCCAGGTGATAGCGACGCTGAATCAGAGCTGCTCTCCTCCTCTCTCTCGGTCTCACCCCCGTGCAGCCTCCAGGATCGGGTCCGGACCTCTCGCTGGCTTGCAGGGCCTCGAGTTCGAGTGCCGCGCCGGCTTACAGGCTTGTCACGAACTCCAGCGCCCGAGCGAGCCGTGCAGGAAAACCCTCCGGGATCTCGTGGCCCAGGCCGGGGACCACCTCGAGCCGGCAGGTCAAGCCGGCTTGAACGAGCAGTTCGTGGAGGCTATGCACCTTGCCCACGCGCGGGTCCTTGTCTCCGGTGAGGATCCACCCGCGCACCCCGCGGCGAGCGGCATGAGGCGCGTGAGCGAGCGCTGCCTCCGTACCACCTGGAGAGGGCACAACGGCGATGAACCCGCAAGCTGGAATGGGCGCGCCCTTTAGTGCAAGGTCAATCGCGAGCGCCCCGCCTTGCGACACCCCGGCGAGGACGGTTCGCCCTCGGTCTACTGGTTGTGACTGAACCACATCGCCGTAGGCCCACGCTACGTCCCGCTCCGCCTGGGCCGGTTCGTCCCAGGTGTACATCTCCTCTCCCTCAAGCTGGGTCCCCTGGGCCAGGGAGATGATCCACCCGCAGGCGGTCGCCGACTGGAAGTAGGGGGCGTACTCCTCCGCGCTCCCACCCCGGCCGTGGAGGGAGAGGAGCAAAGGGTGAGGGCTGGCGGGAAGCAGAACGTCCGGGCGCAGGACGAGCACCCGCGGCTTCGCTGCAGCCTGGGCGGCTCGGTGAGCTCCTCGGCACTCCTCCACCAACCTCAGGAACTCCGTACGACCCCACAGCGGCTCCAGGTCGGGGTCCTTCGTCAGGAGTCCCTCTCCCCACCAGTGTCCGCGGCTCCGCGCGTCGCGGAGGACGCGGAGCGCCTCCTGCGGTTTGCCCTCGCGGCAGAGAAGGCACGCCACCCAGTAGGCAGTCCGCGCTTCATGCTCCGGGAAACGTCTCCACGCCTCCCGAGCTGCGGCGAGGGCCTCTTCGTATCGCCCCTCGCCGTGGGAGCGGAAGAGGGCCCGGCGAAGATCCTCGAACGTCGGGATGCTCATGCGCCCGGCCAGAGTACCTGGGGGCTCCGCGTCGGTCCACCTCGACAGGCGAGGGGCAACCGGCTATACCTCCCCCTGTGAAGAAGGTGCGGATCTACACCGACGGCGCGTGCATCGGGAACCCTGGCCCGGGCGGGTGGGGGGCGGTCCTCCTTTCCGGTTCCCACCGCAAGGAGATCTCCGGCCGCGAGGGGAAGACGACAAACAACCGGATGGAGCTTCAGGCGGCGATCGAGGCTTTGCGCGCCCTGCGTGAGCCCGTCGAGGTAGACCTGTTCACCGACTCCGCCTACCTCAAGCGCGGGATCACGGAGTGGCTCCCCCGCTGGAAGGAGCAGAACTGGAGGCGCCGCGAAGGGAAGCGGCTCCTGCCGGTGGCGAACGAGGACCTGTGGCGGGAACTCGACCAACTGGTGGGGATGTACAAGGTCCGCTTTCACTGGCTCGCCGGGCACGCCGGTCACACGGAGAATGAGCGCGCCGACCTCCTCGCTCGCCTCGCCGCCGAGGCCCGCTCGCAGCCCGTTTAGAATCACCCGCGCCGCCTTCCGCTGCATGGCGGGGATGGGATGCGCACAGCGGGATTCCGTCTCGCGAAGGGACTTGGACCGCAGTCCCAGGAAGACCATTGCGGACTCACGGATCACGGGAGACGGCCCACGACTGCGCGGCAGTCCCTCGCCCGGATACTGCCTTGTGACTATAATGGTCACATGATGAGGGCATCCGTTTCGGCAGCGAAGGCGCGGCTGAGTGAGCTCCTGGATCGCGTGCGTCGCGGCGAGTCGGTGCTCATCACCGATCGCGGCCACCCAGTGGCACGGCTCGTTCCAGTGGTGCCTCTCGAAGGGGAGTCAGACGTGTGGCTGGAGCGCCTGGAGCGAGATGGGGTGATCCGGCGGCAGCTGACGCCTCTACCCGCTGGTTTCCTCCGGGGCGCGCTTCCTACGGCCAAGGCGAGCGCGGTGGAGGCCTTGGTGCGGGATCGCGAGGAAGGACGTTGAGGTACTGGGACAGTTCTGCTCTGCTCCCGCTCCTCATTCAAGAGGAGACCACGAACGTGATGAGCAAGATCCTTGCTGCGGATCCCTCCCTCCTTGTGTGGTGGGGGAGCGCGGTCGAGTGCGCCTCTGCCCTCTGCCGGCTCGAGCGGGAGGGGAATTCGGATGCCGATGGCGTCAGCGCGGCTCTGGAGCGGCTGGCGGTGCTACGGGCGGGTTGGCACGAGGTACAGCCATCGGACATGGTGCGGGAGAATGCCGTCCGCCTTCTGCGCGCCCACGACCTGCGGGCCGCAGATGTCCTCCAGCTGGCCGCGGCAGTGGTGGCAAGCGAAGGCCATCCTCACTCGCTACCGTTCGTGTGCCTCGACGCGCGCCTGCGCCGGGCCGCCGACCGCGAAGGCTTCCCCGTCGAGCCAGCCCGTCTGAGATGAGCATCAGCGCCCCGGGGTGTCTGGGGCCTCAGGCGTTGTGCCCGAGGGCTCCTTGCTCGTTTCCAACGAGCTTCGCTCCTTGCCATCTGCTCAGGAAGAAAGCACGGGAGAGGTTGGCGAGGCCCTCAGCTGGCGAGGAGGAAAGCGGCCGCGTATACTGCCGACTAGAGAACCTAGAGAACGCATCGCACACCCCAATCGCGGGGTGCCGACAACGACGATGAGCTGAGAGTGCGACTTGGCTCACAAAGGCCAAGGAGGCTTTCAGTGGATTTCAGCAGTTTCGCGTTTCACCCCCGGATTGCATCCGGGATTCAGGCCGCTGGTTACACTCAACCCACCCCGATCCAAGAACAGGCCATTCCGGTCGTGCTGGATAAGCGCGACATGATCGGGGTCGCCCAGACGGGCACCGGGAAGACCGCCGCGTTCATGCTCCCCATCCTCAACCGCCTCGCGGATCGGAACGGGAAGCACGCGCGCGTGCTCGTGCTCGCCCCGACGCGGGAGCTCGCCGAGCAGATCCACCAGGCGACGCGCCTGTTGGGGAAGGACACCGAAGTTCGCAGTGTCGCTATCTATGGGGGCGTGAGCAAGGGGCCGCAGGTTACGGCGCTCCGGCGCGGCGTAGACGTGATTATCGCCTGCCCAGGCCGGTTGCTCGACCACTTCGGCGCGCGCGCGGTCGACCTCTCGCACGTCGAGGTCCTGGTGCTCGACGAGGCGGACCGGATGTGCGACATGGGCTTTCTCCCCGACATCCGCCGCATCCTCCAGGTTCTCCCCAAGAATCGGCAGACCCTGTTCTTCTCAGCGACGATGCCTCCGGAGATTCGGCGGTTGGCCCAGAGCATCCTCCGCGATCCGGTGACGGTGCAGGTGGACGCGGGATCCCCAGCGAAGACGGTGTCGCACGCGTTCTATCCGATCACTGAGAGCCGGAAACGGGACCTGCTATTGGCCTTGCTCCAGGGGCCGGCGACGGGGCGGGTGCTCGTGTTCACACGCACCAAGCACCGTGCGCAGAACCTGGCTTCGTTCCTCGACAAGGGTGGGTACAAGGTGGCCGCGATCGAGGGAAACATGACACAGCGGGAGCGACAGAGGGCGCTGGACGGTTTCCGCGGCGGGCGGTACGACATCCTCGTCGCTACCGATGTGGCGGCGCGGGGGATCGACGTGGACGACATCTCCCACGTCATCAACTTCGACATGCCCGACAGCGTGGACTCTTACACCCACCGCGTGGGCCGCACGGGTCGGATCTCCAAGACCGGCCACGCGTTCAGTCTCTCCGCGCCCGCTGATCGCCTCCTGCGTAGCTGGGTGGAGAAGGCGGTGGGCAAGCCGATCGAGTCGCGGCGGCTTCCCGGGTTCGACTACGGCGGGGCGGTGACGGTCTCCACAGGTGCGGCTTCGCGCGCATCAGCAGGGGGAGCGTCCCGGCGGTACGGGCGCCGGGCGTACCTGCGGAGATAGACGTCCCCCTTCACTTCGATCCTCTTCCACTCAGGGGAGAGGGGGTGAACTCAGAACCGACCGGTGACAGTGATCCGCAGACTGATGATGGGGAGAGGGGTATCCACCTGAAGCCGCACGAAACCGAACGCCCAGATAAGGATTCCCACATGCACGTAGGGCTCCTCTCCATCGAGTTCTGCGACCAGCTTCAGGTTCCGCCAAGCATCGAGGTCCACGCCGAGGTAGGGATGGACGCCCATCGCTGGGGTGAACGAGAGGTCGAGTCCGGGATGGAGGGTGAGAAAGGAGAGAACTCGCCAACTCAGCACCCATCCGCCGCGTAGAGCCCAGGACGGCACTGGGATGAGGACATTAACGCCAAACGGGATGGCGAGTGAGATCGGACCAGTGGTTCCGACGTGGTACTTGCCCCATACCCGTACGTCGCCGAACAACGCCGAGACGGGGCGCATCCCGAGCTGGAATGCGTCGGTTAGACCGTACTCGAACTCGAAGAATTCCAACGGGTTCGTGGGTGAGGTGAACGCGAAGAACTGAATCTGGGTCTCTCCCCGGGCGAGGGTGTAGGCGGTGGGCTTGTACAGACCCTGTGTGGGCGGCGCATCGAGGAACGTTCGGCCGAATACGGGGTCGAGGATGCCCACAGAGATCAAGACAAGCGCCCCCCACACGAGCAGCCGTGTCGGGCTTCGGGCGAAGTTTGAACGCCTCTTCAGGCCTGATCCTCTCGTCTTCTTTTCTGTGCTCAAGGCCAGGTTCTCTAGGAGGTTGACCCCAGGACAAACCGCACCCGCTCCGACGTGAACGGGGCGCGGATCATGCGCACGCCCACAGCGTCGTAGATCGCGTTGGAGATCGCGGGAAGCGGGCCGTTGATCCCGATTTCGGAGATGGACTTCGCTCCCCACGGTCCGGTCGGTTCCTCACTCGGGACGAGGATCGCCTCGATCCCTGGAACGTCGAGAGAAGACGGGATCTTGTAGTCGAAGAACCCCGCGTTCACGCAGCGCCCGCTCTTGGAGAAGAGCATTTCCTCGCACAGGGCGTGGCCGATCC
>JAGUVP010000191.1 GCA_020062805.1 Candidatus Bipolaricaulis sp. | reverse complement strand
CCGGTTCGCTGCGCTGTGGGAGGAGAAGGCCCGCCACCGCGGGACGTGGGAAGGAGCGGTGGCCCAGGCCCGTGCCGACGGAGAGCTCCGCGCCGCGCGCCCACCCAAGCCGGGACGCTCGCTCTGGGAAAAGCTCCGCGGTCTCCGCCGCTGAAGAACGGTTGTCGGGATAGACAGACCTCCTGTACCATGGAACCTCAAAGGAGGGAACCGTGAAAGGAAATGCGAAGATCATCAAGGCGCTCAACGCACGGCTGGCTGAGGAGTTGGGGGCAACGGTTCAGTACATGCTCCACGCCGAGATGTGCGCGGACTGGGGGTACGGGAAGCTCCACGAGATCCTCGAGAAGCGGGCCATCACCGAGATGCGCCACTGGGAGAAGCTCGTAGAACGGATCCTGTTTCTTGAGGGGAAGCCGGTCGTGACGAACATGGGTTCAGTCCACGTCGGAGAGAACGTGTCCAAGATCCACCACCATGACCTGAAGGCCGAGCACGACGCGGTGAAGCTGTACAACGAGACGATCCGGCTCTGCGCGGAACAGGGCGACAACGCGACGAAGGTCCTTCTGGAGGGAATCCTCAAGGATGAGGAGGACCACGTGGACTGGTTGGAGACGCAGCTGGGCCTGATCGAGCAGCTGGGATTGGAGAACTACCTCAGCGAGCAAACGGGCTAGGCCCGAGGCACGAAAAAACC
This sequence comes from Candidatus Bipolaricaulis sp., assembly GCA_020062805.1. Classification (GTDB taxonomy): domain Bacteria; phylum Bipolaricaulota; class Bipolaricaulia; order Bipolaricaulales; family Bipolaricaulaceae; genus Bipolaricaulis. The sequence goes on along the minus strand of JAGUVP010000191.1, from coordinate 2,353 downwards.
GGGCTTCCGCCCGGCAATGAGATAAGTACGACGAACCGAGCCCCTTGTCAAGGGGTCGGCGCCTTGTTCGGGCGGAAGAAGCCACAACTTTGAACGGAACATGGCTACAGGAGACGAGGATGGTCAAGGTAGGGGATCGGGCTCCGGAGTTCTCACTCGTGGATACCGAGCGCCGCCCTGTGAAGCTCGCGGACTTCAGGGGCAAGAACGTTGTCCTCACGTTCTACCCGGGCGCGTTCACCAAGGTCTGCCAGAAGGAGCTCTGTGCGTTCCGGGACATGCTCGCCAACCTCGAAGCGCTGAACGCCCAGGTGGTGGGGATCAGCGTGGACAGCCCTTGGGCAAACGGCGCGTTCGCCGCGGCGAACCGGATCGGGTTCCCGCTCCTTTCCGACTACACCCGCGACGTGTCCCGCCGCTACGGGGGCGTGCACGAGGACTTCGCGGGGCTCGCCGGGTACTCCGTCGCCAAGCGGTCGGTGTTCGTGGTGGATGGAGGGGGCATCGTCCGCTATGCCTGGGTGTCCGACGATCCGGGGATGGAGCCTCCGTACGCCGAGATTCAGGCCGCCCTGGACACGACCCAGACCTAAGCATGGCGGTCCGGATCGCTGGGGCAGCGGGACAGGGCGTTCAAACCCTGGGGGGTATTCTCGCCCGCGCCCTGTTCCGGTCCGGGCTTTACCTCCACGGGGAGTTTTCCTACCACTCTCGAATCCGTGGTGGGGAAAACGCGTTCACCCTGCGCGTTGGGGAAGCCCCGGTGTTGACCACAACGGACGACGTCGACCTCCTCCTCGCTCTGAACGAAGAAATGCTCGACCTGTACCGGCCCTGGGTGCGTAAAGGGGGAGTCGTGGTCACGGACGAGGCGGTGGGGGACCCCGCGGACGGGGAGGTGCGGGTGCCCGCGGTTCGCCTCGCCCGGGAGGAGCTGAAGCTCCCCATCGCAGCGGGGGTCATCCTCCTCGGGACGGCGGCACGCCTCCTCGGGTTGGATCGGGAGCGGGTGACCGACGCGATCCGCGAGGTGTTTGGGGACAAAGCCGAGCCCAACCTGCGGGCCCTGGATCTCGGCTATGACCACGTCCCGAACGGCCGGTGGCAGCTCCCCTCTCCCCAGTTCAAGCATGGAGAGGCAATGCTCCTCACCGGCGGACAGGCGGTGGGGGCGGGCGCGATCGCCGCCGGGTGCCGGTTCCTCTCCTCGTACCCCATGACCCCCGGTACGGCGGTGCTGGAGTTCCTCGCCATGCACGCTGCGAAGCACGGGATCGTGGTCGAACAAGCCGAGGATGAGATCGCGGCGATCAACATGGCCCTTGGCGCCTCTTACGCTGGAGCGCGGTCCCTCGTCACCACCTCCGGCGGCGGGTTCGCCCTGATGGTGGAAGGGCTGTCGCTGGCGGGGATGATCGAGACCCCGGTGGTGATCCACCTCGGTCAGCGGCCCGGACCGGCGACGGGCCTTCCCACCCGCACTGGGCAGGAGAACCTCTTGTTCGCCCTCCACGCCGGGCACGGGGAGTTCCCCCGGTACATCGTCGCCCCATCTGACGCCGCCGACGCCTTCTACCTCACGATGAAGGCGTTCGAGGTCGCGGAGACGTACCAAGTCCCGGCGATCATCCTCACGGATCAGTTTCTGGTGGACTCGTACGTCGTCGTCCCTGCGCTCGACCCGGCCCGGGTGCCGGTGCACGACCACCACCTTCCCGTCGAGGACCTCGCCCGGATGGAGAGCTACAACAGGTTCGCCCTCGCCCCATCGGGCATCTCCCCCCGCACCCTCCCTGGGGTTTCGGAGAAGCTCGTCCTCGTGGACTCCGACGAGCACGACGCCTACGGGAGGATCACGGAAGACCTCGAGATCCGGGTGGCAATGGTGGAGAAGCGGTTGCGCAAGGGGGACGGGTTGCGGGCAGAAGTCGCTCCCCCCGAGATCTACCCCACGGGGTCGCTGCGCGGGAAGCGCATCCTCCTCGGGTGGGGCTCCACGTACGGCGCGATCCGGGAGGCGGTGGAAAGACTGGGCGCTGGCTACGCCCACGTCCACCTCCGCGAGCTGTGGCCGCTACGGACAGAGGAACTCCGGCACGTGTGGAGCGAGGCCGAGGAGGTGGTCCTCGTGGAGGAAACGGCCACGGGACAGCTGGGAAGACTCATCGCCGGGGAGACGGGCCTGCAGCCCCACCGGTTCGTCCCGCGCTACGACGGGCGTCCGTTCACGGCCCAGGACATCGTGGAGGTGGTGACACGATGAACCGCGAGGAGTACCTCGCCGACGTGGAGCTCGCGTGGTGCCCGGGGTGCGGGAACTTCGCGATCCGCAAATCCCTCGCCGCAGCTCTGG